>NZ_JAHUWE010000019.1:0-109309 GCF_019219225.1 Pseudomonas sp. PDM32 | reverse complement strand
ACTACCAAGCGGATGGCTTCCGCTTTTTCCTCAGATGTAACAACCCGATATCCCATGATGCGTCCTTAAATCGATGCTCCTACATCATGGTCCAAAAATGTTCGACCATTACACGGCAGCTCCTACATTGGAATGCGTTCCCCTGTAGGAGCTGCCGAAGGCTGCGATCTCTTTCCAGGCAACGCCAAATCAGGGCCGATAAGCCCGCATAAACAACCCCACCACTTCCCGCACATGGCTCTCCGCGGCCTCGCCGACCGGCGGCTCGCCGCAGCCATACAGCAAACGGAAATTCCCGGCGCCCTTGAGCAGGCAGAAGAAGTGCTCGGCGGCGTTGTGCGGCTTGTCGATGCTCAGCACACCACTCTCGTCGATCCGGCTCAGCAGGCGTTCCATGCCATGCAGCATGCGCTCCGGGCCTGCCTCAAAGAAGATTTGCGCGAGTTTCGGGTCCTGGCTACCCAAGGTCATCATCAGCCGGTGCAAGTTCACTGATTCGTCACTGTTGATCAGTTGATGAAAACCGCGCGCGATGTTCAGCAGCACGGTTTCCACTGCTGCGCCTTCGGGTAACTCGAAGAACAGCGGGGGCAATTGCTCCTCGCACTTGGCCACCACGGCGGCGGAGAACAGTGTCTCCTTGTCGTTGAAGTGGCTGTAGACCGTCAGCTTCGACACTCCGGCCTCGGCTGCGACGGCATCCATGCTGGTATTGGCATAACCCTTACTCAGAAACAGCACTTTCGCCGCGTCGAGAATCGCCTTGCGCTTGACCAGATCCTTGGGTCTGCCTGGGCCATTGGGTGCTGAAAGATTGTTTGGCATATTCGCTTTTATTACTGGACTGGTGAGTTTGCTATTAATAACATACTGCTCAGTATAATTATTCAAAGCACCATTAGCGAAAGGTCCTTCACCATGTTCCGCTATGCCTTGCCCCTCGCGTTGCCAGTCACCCTGGCTTTTTTATTGTCAGCGTGTGGCTCCGACGAAGTGCCGCCAGTCAGCGTGCGCCCGGCCATGGTGGTTCAACCAGAGCCTTCGGCACAGGCCATGGAAAGTTATCCAGGTGAAGTCCGCGCACGTTATGAGCCGGACCTGGCGTTCCGCATCGGCGGTAAAGTCAGCCGACGACTGGTCGAGGAAGGGCAGCGGGTCAAGGCCGATCAACCCTTGGCGGAACTCGACCCTCAGGACGTGCGCCTGCAACTGGAGGCCACCCGGGCCCAGGTCGCTGCCGCTGAAGCCAATTTGAGCATGGTGCGTGCCGAGCGTGATCGCTATAAAACCCTGATGGAGCGTCAGCTGGTCAGCCGTTCGCAGTACGACAATCACGAAAACCTCTACCGCTCCGGCGAAGCGCGCCTCAAGCAAATCAAGGCCGAATTCAACGTTTCCAATAACCAGGCCAGCTACGCCGTGTTGCGTGCGCCGCAGGACGGTGTCGTGGCCAAGCGTCTGGTGGAAGTCGGGCAAGTCGTGGCCGCGGGGCAAACGGTATTCACACTGGCGACCGATGGCGAGCGTGAGGTGCTGATCAGCCTGCCGGAGCAGAACTTCGGCCGCTTCAAGGTCGGTGAACCGGTGGCGGTGGAGCTCTGGACCCAGCCCGGCCAGCGTTTCGAAGGGCGCATCCGTGAGCTGTCGCCAGCGGCTGATCCAAAGTCACGCACCTTCGCGGCGCGCATTGCCTTCACCTCCGGCAAGGTGCCGGTAGAGCTGGGCCAGAGCGCCCGGGTGTTCGTGCAGGCCGCCGACGTGGTGCTTCTGTCCGTTCCACTGTCGGCGTTGACCGCAGAAAACGGCGTGACCTATGTCTGGGTCGTCAGCGCCAACAACACCTTGAAGAAAACCCCGGTGCGAGTGGGTGCCTTCGGTGAGAAAACCGTACCGGTGCTCGAGGGGCTCAACGCCAGCGACTGGGTCGTGGCCGCCGGTGTCCATGTGCTTCTCGAGGGGCAGCAGGTGCGTCCGGTGGATCGCTCCAATCGCGTGGTCAATCTGGCGAACAAGGAGTAAGCCCCGATGCGCTTCAACGTTTCCGAATGGGCGCTGCGTAATCGCCAGATCGTCCTGTTCCTGATGCTGTTGCTGGCCATCGTCGGCGCACTGTCCTACACCAAGCTCGGCCAGAGTGAAGACCCGCCGTTCACCTTCAAGGCCATGGTGATTCGCACCAACTGGCCGGGCGCGACCGCCGAGGAAGTTTCGCGCCAGGTTACCGAACGCATCGAAAAAAAGCTGATGGAAACCGGCGAGTACGAGCGCATCGTTTCGTTCTCCCGGCCCGGGGAATCCCAGGTCACCTTCATTGCGCGAGACTCCATGCACTCGGCAGAGATCCCGGAGCTCTGGTATCAGGTGCGCAAGAAAATCAGCGACATCCGTCATACCCTGCCGCCGGGGATTCAGGGGCCGTTCTTCAACGATGAATTCGGTACTACGTTCGGCAACATCTACGCCTTGACCGGCGAGGGTTTCGACTACGCCGTGCTCAAGGATTACGCCGACCGCATCCAGATCCAGCTGCAACGGGTCAAGGATGTGGGCAAGGTCGAACTGCTGGGGTTGCAGGACGAGAAAATCTGGATCGAACTCTCCAACGTCAAGCTCGCCACCCTCGGCTTGCCGCTGGCGGCTGTCCAGCAAGCCCTTGAAGAGCAGAACGCGGTGTCCACGGCAGGTTTCTTCGAAACCAGCAGCGAGCGCTTGCAGCTACGGGTGACGGGGAATTTTCAGACGGTCGAGGAGATCAAGAACTTCCCGATCCGCGTCGGTGATCGCACCTTCCGTATCTCCGATGTGGCCGATGTACGGCGTGGTTTCAATGATCCGCCGGCGCCGCGCATGCGCTTCATGGCGCAAGACGCCATCGGCCTGGCGGTGGCGATGAAAGACGGCGGTGACATCCTGGTATTGGGCAAGGCACTGGAAGTCGAATTCGCCCGCATCCAGAAAAACCTCCCGGCCGGTATGGAGCTGCGCAAAGTCTCCGACCAGCCGGCGGCGGTGAAAACCGGTGTCGGTGAGTTCGTGCAAGTGCTGGTCGAGGCCTTGGCTATCGTGTTGCTGGTGAGCTTCTTCTCCCTCGGCGTGCGCACCGGCATGGTGGTGGCCCTGGCGATTCCGCTGGTGCTGGCGATGACGTTTGCCAGCATGTATTACCTCGGCATCGGCCTGCACAAGATTTCTCTCGGTGCATTGGTACTGGCGCTGGGCTTGCTGGTGGACGACGCGATCATCGCCGTAGAAATGATGGCGATCAAAATGGAGCAGGGTTTCGACCGGGTCAAAGCCGCGAGTTACGCCTGGACCAGCACTGCGTTCCCGATGCTCACCGGTACGCTGATCACCGCGGCCGGCTTCCTGCCGATTGCCACGGCGCAATCGGGCACTGGCGAATACACCCGTTCGATCTTCGAGGTGGTCACCATCGCGCTGTTGGCGTCGTGGGTGGCCGCGGTGGTTTTCGTACCCTATCTCGGGGAAAAACTCTTGCCGGATCTGGCGAAAATTCACGCCGCCAAGCACGGTGCCGGCCAACCTGATCCGTATGGCACGCCGTTCTATCAGCGTGTCCGGCGTCTGGTAGAGTGGTGCGTGCGTTGGCGCAAAACCGTGATCGCCGCGACTGTGCTGTTGTTCATCGCATCCATTGTGCTGTTCAAGTTTGTGCCGCAGCAGTTCTTCCCGGCATCGGGTCGCCTGGAGTTGATGGTCGATCTGAAACTGGCCGAAGGTGCTTCGCTGAGCAACACCGCCGACGAAGTCAAACGCCTCGAAGCACTGCTCAAGGACAAGGCAGGGATCGACAATTACGTGGCGTACGTCGGCACCGGTTCACCGCGTTTTTACCTGCCGCTGGATCAGCAACTGCCGGCGGCCAGCTTCGCCCAGTTTGTCGTTCTGGCGAAAACCATCGAAGAACGGGAAGCCCTGCGCACCTGGTTGATCTCAACCCTCAACGAGCAATTCCCCGCTCTGCGCTCGCGGGTCACGCGTCTGGAAAACGGTCCGCCGGTTGGCTACCCGGTACAGTTCCGCGTGACCGGGGAGCACATCGAGGAGGTGCGGGCGCTGGCGCGCAAAGTGGCGGCCAAGGTTCGCGAGAACCCGCATGTGGTCAACGTCCACCTTGATTGGGAAGAACCGAGCAAGGTGGTGTACCTGAACATCGATCAGGACCGCGCGCGGGCGCTGGGCGTGAGCACGGCGAACCTGTCGAAGTTCCTGCAAAGCTCCCTCACCGGTTCCAGCGTCAGCCAGTACCGTGAAGACAACGAGTTGATCGAGATCCTGTTGCGCGGCACCGTGCATGAACGCACCGAGCTGTCATTGCTGCCGAGCCTGGCGGTGCCGACCGATAACGGTCGCAGCGTCGCACTGTCGCAGATCGCGACCCTGGAGTACGGCTTCGAAGAGGGCATCATCTGGCACCGCAACCGCCTGCCTAACGTGACGGTTCGCGCCGACATCTATGACAAGCAGCAACCGGCGACACTGGTGCAGCAGATCATGCCGACCCTCGATCCGATCCGCGCTGAACTGCCTGACGGCTACTTGCTGGATGTCGGCGGCACCGTTGAAGACTCCGCGCGCGGACAGAACTCGGTGAAGGCCGGCGTGCCGTTGTTCATCGTGGTGGTGTTGACCCTGCTGATGCTGCAACTGCGCAGTTTCTCGCGCACGGCGATGGTGTTTCTGACGGCGCCGCTGGGGTTGATCGGGGTGACGCTGTTTCTGTTGGTGTTCCGCCAGCCGTTCGGTTTCGTGGCGATGCTGGGGACTATCGCCTTGTCGGGGATGATCATGCGTAACTCGGTGATTCTGGTGGATCAGATCGAGCAGGACATTGCTGCCGGGTTGAAGCCTTGGCAGGCGATCATCGAGGCGACGGTGCGGCGATTCCGGCCGATTGTGTTGACGGCGCTGGCGGCTGTTCTGGCGATGATTCCTCTGTCGCGCAGTGTGTTTTTCGGGCCGATGGCGGTGGCGATCATGGGGGGGCTGATCGTTGCTACGGCGTTGACGCTGCTGTTTTTGCCTGCGCTTTATGCGGCTTGGTTTCGGGTCAGGAAGGAGCCTGTTTGATCGGGGACATATCCATTGCTTCGGTAGCGGCGGCTGGCGGTTTCGCCCTTACGGCGAGTCCCTTTTGTCAAACGACACAAAAGGAACCAAAAAGTCTCGCCCCTTACGTACGGCCCCTCGCTGAGGCTCGGGGTTCCTTCGCTCCGGTATTCATCCGGGGGCATTGCCCTCCGGTCGGCTTCGCTTCGACCTACATGCAATGAGTTCGACTGCGTCGAACGGCGCTGCGCGCCCATCCCCGGATGAACACCTCCGCTCAGCCTGCCGAGGGGGCGGGTGGATCAAGATCAAGAGCGGCAGGCGAGCTAACGCTCGGCCTGTTGAGTGGTGAAGAGCGTGGGGGTACACCGATCGTCCTTTGCTCTTCTGTGGGAGCGAGCCTGCTCGCGAAGACGGCCTGACAGCCGACCAATTTCTTTCAGATGTACTCGGTCAAATTGTGGGAGCGGGCTTGCTCGCGAAGACGGCCTGCCAGCCAACCAATTTCTTTCAGGTGTTCCCGGCCCAACTGTGGGAGCGAGCCTGCTCGCGAAGGCGACCTGACAGCCGACCAATTTCTTTCAGATGTACTCGGTCAAATTGTGGGAGCGGGCTTACCCGCGAAGACGGCCTGCCAGCCAACCAATTTCTTTCAGGTGTCCCCGGCCCAACTGTGGGAGCGAGCTTGCTCGCGATGGCTGCCCAACAGTCAACAACGTTTATCGCCCAAGCCAACCATTCAGACCATTCCCACAAGACTTTCAGGTTGCCTGTCGGAAGCACGCTCACTAGCCTCTGACGGTCGCTGCCAATTCAGCGACCGGGACTGCAAGCCCGCCAATAGTTTGTTAGGCGCCCACTGGCGCACCTATAATCGTGGCGCTTTTTTAGCGACCACCGATTTATGGTGGCTGTGTGCGGGAGATCTTCGGGTCTGCCGAGGTTGCCTAACGACTCGGTCTTGCAGACCCGCATACAGCTGCCACCCATCATCTGCAAGTGATGCTGGCTGCTCCAACTTTCGTTAGGAGCTTCACAATGATCAAACCCAGCCCCAACCCCCCGGCTCCAGAGTCCGGAGAAAATGCCGGCACTTCAAACCGCCCCTGCCCAATTTTCACCATCCACCCAGGCGTCGACTCCGAAACCTTGCTGGTCCATGCCTACGAAACCCTTGCCTCAGCCAATGTAATGGCAACCGAGTTGTCGTCCATCCTGACCGGCCCAACCTGCAATCTGACACTCGGCATTCAGCAGATGATTGTCTTGGCGCAGCTATCGGTGAATCGCGTGCTGGATCAATTGGATTCGCCTCGATAGCACAACGAAAAAACCCGCTGAACCTTTGAAGGTCAGCGGGCTTCGGTTGTTGCCGTCAGCTAAAGGTTACAAGGTCCCAAACACTTTCTTCGCCAAACTGGTCGCCGCCGCCGCCGGGTTCTGGCGGATGGTTTCTTCCTGTTTGCCGATCATTTCGAACAAGCCATTCAACGCCTGTTCGGTGACGTAGTTTTCGACGTTGGCGTTCTTCGCGTCCAATACGCCCATGGTCGCCGCTTGCCCTGCGAACGAATTGTACTGCTGGGCCAGGCCCACCTTGTCGGTGGCTTGTTTGACGATCGGCAGGAACTTGGCGCGGATCTGCTCGCGGCTGGTCTTGTTGAGGTATTGGGTGGCCGAGTCGTTGCCGCCGCTGAGGATGCCCTTGGCGTCTTCCACGGTCATTTTCTTCACGGCATCGACGAGGATTGGCTGGGCCTGGGTCACGGCGGTTTCGGCCGCCTTGTTCATGCTGGCTTCCAGTTCATCGACCTGGTCACCCATGCCGAACTGTTTCATTTTGCTGGCGACCTTGCCCAGTTTGCCCGGCAGTTCGATTTTTACTTCCGGGTTGTTGCTGAAGCCGCCCGGGGTGCCGAGTTGTTTCACGGCCAGTTGCGCGCCTTGGGTCAGTGCGTCCTTGAGTCCGCCGGTGGCGTCTTTCTGCGACAGGTCGCTGAGGGATAGCGCCAGGGCGTTGGCACAGATCATCAAACCTGCGCACAGGCCGGCAAAACGAAGGGTAGGGCGGAGCATGGCAGCTTCCTTGTTCAAAAAGAGAGAATTAGCGAACGGTGTCGACGCGGATTTTCAGCGGTTGCGGGTCCTTGCCATCAAGACGCACGGCATGGTTTTCGGTGGTGATGAACATCAGCTTTCCGTCGGCTTCGATGCGCGCGCTGACCGAGTAGCGATGGCCTGGTTTGACCTGTGCCGGATCGTAACTCAGATGAAACGGCAGTGGCACCTGGCCTTTGATCGGGCCGTTCTGTTCGTCGAGGACAATGGCCGGTGCGTCGGCCAGAGACACGTCCTGCAAGCTCACGTTCAGGGTAGCGGTGGGCGGCAGGGCGCTGCGTTGCAGGTAAAAGACTTCGCCGTCGAGGCTCGCTTTGCCGCTCGGGGAAGTCGACTGGCAAGCGCTGAGCAGGGTGGCAGTGGCCAGAAGAGTCAGTTTTTTCATCAGGAGTCTCCAATTAATGTGGGAGCGAGCCTGCTCGCGATAGCGGTTGACCAGTCAGTGATGACGTGACTGACACGCCGCTATCGCGAGCAGGCTCGCTCCCACAGGTTTTGCATCAGGCCTGTGGCGCTGGGACCGCTTGATCCGCCGCATCTTCACTGCGATGCAACGCCACCTGCCGGATCGACAAACGGATCTCTGCCGGCAAGACCCGTTTGGCCGCGCCTTCGGCCAGTTCGCCGAGCAGTTCGTGATAACCGAGTTTGCCCGCTTCGTCGCGCTTGAGCACTTCGAGGTCGAGCAGGGTCTGGATGAAGTGGCGAAACAGGCTCTTGTCGAAGAACTCCGGGGCGTTCAGGCCATGCAGGATCGACAGGCGCTGGGCCATGACTGTGCACAGGTCTTCCAGTTCTTCGGCGCTGATGCTGTTCTGACCGCTGTTGAGCAGCAGGGACACGGTCATGTAGAAGCGCTGCAGGGTCTGGGCGATGCTTTTCGATAGCAGCGTCAGCAACACGAAATGCCGTGAGCTTGGCGCCGGGCGCAGGTACACATCGTTCTCGAAACGCAGCAGGCCTTGTTCGACGAACGCCTCCAGCCATTGATCGATCACCGCATCCAGTTCGTCCAGCGACCAGCGAATGAACAGCTCCGCTTGCAGGTACGGGTACAGCGCGCGGGTGTAGCGCAGGATCTGTTCGCGGCTCATGCGCGAGGCACTCTGGAAGAAGCTCGCCAGCAGTGCCGGCAAGGCGAAGATGTGCAATACGTTGTTGCGGTAGTAGGTCATCAGGACGGCGTTCTGTTCGTCCAGATACAGAATCTTGCCCAGGGCATCGTTCTGCTCGGACAGCAGGTCCATGTCTTTCACGTGCTCGATCAACGCCCGGCCGTCACCGTCCGGCAGGGTGGTGTGTGGCGAGTACGGCACTTTGCGCAGCAGCGCCAGATACAGGTCGAGCACCCGCGCCATGGCGCGATCATCCAGAGCCAGGCGGCTGGTGGACAGTAGCGCCAGGGCAACGAGATTGACGGGGTTGATCGCTGCCGCTTCGTTCAGGTGCCGGGCGACCTTCTCGCCGAGGCGGTTGGTGGTTTCGTTGAGCCAGGCTGGTCTGAACTGCGGGCCGAGTTCCTGTTGGCGCCAGTTTGGCTGTTCGCTGTCGAGGAATTCCGCGAGTTTGATCGGCTCGCCGAAGTTCACCGCGACCTGGCCGAAGCGCTGCTTGAGTGCGCCGATGACTTTGAAGATGTCGAAGATCGATTCTTTCTTCTTGGCCGCACCGCGTAACTCGCCAAGATAGGTCCGACCTTCCAGTACGCGCTCGTAGCCGATGTACACCGGCACGAACACGATCGGCATGCGCGATGAGCGCAGGAAGCTGCGCAGGGTGATCGCCAGCATCCCGGTCTTGGGTTGCAGCATGCGCCCGGTGCGCGAACGGCCACCCTCGACGAAATACTCCACCGGGAAGCCCTTGGTGAACAGGGTGTGCAGGTATTCGTTGAACACCGAGGTGTACAGCGGGTTGCCCTTGAACGTTCGGCGCATGAAAAACGCGCCGCCACGACGCAGCAGGCCGCCGATCACCGGCATGTTCAGGTTGATCCCGGCGGCGATGTGCGGCGGGGTCAGGCCGTTGCGGAACAGCAGGTAGGACAGCAGCAGATAATCGATATGGCTGCGGTGGCAGGGTACGTAGATCACTTCGTGACCCTGGGCGACCTTCTGCACGCCTTCGATGTGGTTGACCTTGATGCCGTCGTAGATCTTGTTCCAGAACCAGCTCAGCACCACTTCCATAAAACGGATGGCCGTGTAGGTGTAATCCGAGGCGATTTCGTTGCCATAGCGCAGGGCCTGGGCCTTGGCTTTTTCCGGTGAAATGTTCTCGCGTTCGGCTTCGTCGAGGATCGCCTGTCTGACCTGCGGCTGGTTCAGCAGGCCCTTGACCAGGTTGCGGCGGTGGGAAATGTCCGGGCCGATCACCGCAGCCTTCAGGTTGCGAAAGTGCACCCGCAGGATGCGCTGGGCCATGCGCACGGTGCGCTCGTGGCCCTTGTTGTGTTCGATCAGTTCGCGCAGGTGGATCGGCGCGGAGAACTGCACGCGGGTCTTGCGCCCCAGCACGATGATGCTCAGCAAGCGCCGCAGACGCCCGGTCACCGCCCAGCTATCGGCGAACAGGAGTTTCCACGGGCTGTTTTCGCTGTCCGGCGACTGGCCCCAGAACACACTGACCGGAATGATCTGAGCGTCTTCGGCGGCGTTCTGGCTCAGGGCGCTGACCAGGCGGGTCAAGGTTGGCGGCGCGCCGCGCTTGTCCTGGCGGCCGAGCCAGTCCGGGTCCGGCGTCAGGTAGAAGAACGCGGCCGGTTCCAGCAGGTTGCCCACCGATACCGGCAGCACGGGGCGCGGCAGGCCGGCCTTGCTGCACTCGGTGTCGACCACGGCAAGGTCGGTCAGCGAAGGGTTTTGCAGGACGTAGAACACCGGACGACTGCGGTCGAGGTTGAGGGTAAACGACGACTGGTTGATCGTCTCCGAGCGAACCCAGAGGTACAACAGTCGGCGCAGGGTGCCAAACACAAGACGGCGGAACGGGGAACGGGTCATACGGCTTCTGCATGAGTGAATGAAACCAAGCGTTTGCTCGGGCGCTGCGTAGTGTGCCGGATTCGTCGAAAATCGGCAAAAAAGCGGCGAAGTAAAGTGCTATTGAGAGTTTCAGCGTCTGTCATATACTCGGCGCTCTGTCGCCGTTACCCTCATGGGACCGGTATGCGCAGGCTGACGTTCCCGAGGCTTTCCTGCGAAAAGCCCGATCAATAATAAAAAGGGAGTATGAACAAATGGCAACACGCGAAACCGGCAACGTGAAGTGGTTCAACGACGCCAAGGGCTACGGCTTCATTCAGCGTGAGGACGGGGTGGACGTGTTCGTGCACTACCGCGCGATTCGTGGCGAGGGGCACCGTTCACTGACCGAAGGCCAGCAAGTTGAGTATGCGGTGGTCGAAGGGCAGAAGGGATTGCAGGCTGAGGATGTTGTGGGGCTCTAACCTTTAAGATCAAAAGATCGCAGCCTGCGGCAGCTCCTACTCCATAACCTTGTAGGAGCTGCCGCAGGCTGCGATCTTTTTGCTTTTAAGCGGTCTTCCAGGTGATCTCTTCTTCACCATCGGCGCTGATGCGAATCCAGCGGTCCGCCGTCTCTTCACCTTCTTCCTCGACCCAGGTTCCCGGCGCGCAACGCACTTCGACGTTCAGCGCGGCAAATGCAGCGCGGGCGCAGGCGATGTCGTCGTCCCATGGGGTCTGGTCGCTTTCCAGATACAGGCTGTTCCACTTGCCGACCGCTTTTGGCAGCCAGGTCACCGGCACGTTGCCGGCCTTGCACTTGTAGGTCTGGCCCTTCTGCACCCAATCCGAACACGGGCCAAGTGCCGCGCCCAGCCAGGCGGCAATGGCTTTGTGATCGACGTCGGCGTCTTTCAGGTAAATCTCGATATCGGGCTGGCGCATGGATGTCCTCACTGCGGGTCTGAAAAATCCATTCGCGGATTTAGCCGGCCTTGAGCCGTTGCCCAAGACCAAAAATGTTTGAAGTTATTGAAGAACGAAATAATCGTAGCGCATCGACACGGTGACCTCGAACGGCTCGGCCTGCTCGATAACGGCAGCACGGCGTTCGGCACTGGCGCGCCAGCCGTGAGGTGTCATCGCCAGCAGGTTCGCCCGGTCCTGACCACTGTGGAGCGTCAGTTTGAATTCCAGGGTTTCGCTGTGCGCCAGCACCATGCCTTCCGGCACCAAATCCAGGTGCTTGTCGTCGATGTACTCTCGGACTTCATCGTACAGCCGCTCGCGCAATTCCATCAGGTGGCCGCTGGTCGGCCCGACTTTCATCAGGCCGCCGCCGACGCTGAGCAGGCGTTTGGCTTCTTCCCAGTCCAGCGGGCTGAAGACGCTGGCGAGGAACTGGCAACTGCCGGAAGGCAACGGTACCCGCGCCATGCTGGCGATCAACCAAGTGAGCTGCGGGCTGCGTTTGCAGGCGCGTTTGACCGCTTCGCGGGAGATGTCCAGGGCATAACCTTCGGCATCCGGCAGCGCCTCGGCGATCTGCGCGGTGTAGTAGCCCTCGCCACAACCGATGTCCAGCCAGCGCTGCGGTGCATAGCTGGCGGCCAGCTCCGCCAGACGCCTGGCCACCGGCGCATAGTGCCCGGCATTCAGGAAATCACGACGGGCTTCGACCATCGCCTGGTTATCCCCAGGGTCGCGGCTGTTCTTGTGCTGCACCGGCAGCAGGTTCAGGTAACCCTGGCGCGCACGGTCGAACCGATGCCCGGCGGGGCAGACCACACCGTTGTCCACCGCGTTGAGCGGTGCGCTGCAGATAGGGCAGGCGAGCATCAGGCGAGCAACTTGATCAGGGTCTGGTAGTAGATTTCAGTCAGCACATCGAGGTCGGCTGCCAGCACGCGTTCGTTGACCTGGTGGATGGTCGCGTTGACCGGGCCCAGCTCAACCACTTGCGTGCCCATGGTCGCGATGAAGCGCCCGTCGGAGGTGCCGCCGCTGGTGGACGCCTTGGTGTCGCGACCGGTGATGTCCTTGATACTCGACGACACCGCGTCCAGCAGCGCGCCTGGCTCGGTGAGGAACGGCAGGCCGGACAGGGCCCAATCGACGTGCCAGTCCAGGCCATGCTTGTCGAGGATATCGGCGACGCGCTTTTGCAAGCCTTCGACGGTGGACTCGGTGGAGAAACGGAAGTTGAACACGGCCACCAGGTCACCCGGGATCACGTTGGTCGCACCGGTACCGGAGTTGACGTTGGAGATCTGGAAACTGGTCGGCGGGAAGAAGTCGTTGCCGTGGTCCCAATGCTCGGCGGCCAGTTCTGCCAGGGCCGGAGCGGCGAGGTGGATCGGGTTCTTCGCCAGGTGCGGGTAAGCCACGTGACCTTGCACGCCGCGCACGGTCAGCTTGGCGCCGAGGGAGCCGCGACGGCCGTTCTTGACCACGTCACCCACCAGGGTGGTGCTCGACGGTTCGCCGACGATGCACCAGTCCAGACGCTCCTTGCGCGCGGCCAGGCGTTCGACCACCGCCTTGGTGCCGTGGTGCGCCGGGCCTTCTTCATCGCTGGTGATCAGGAACGCGACTTTGCCCTTGTGATGCGGGTAGTCGGCGACAAAACGCTCGGACGCGACGGTCATGGCGGCGAGGCTGCCTTTCATGTCGGCGGCGCCACGGCCGCAGAGCATGCCGTGTTCGTCGATCAGCGCGTTGAACGGTTCGATCTGCCAGGCGGTCACCGGGCCGGTCGGGACCACGTCGGTGTGGCCGGCGAAGCACAGCACCGGACCATCCTCCTGGCCGTGGGTGGCCCAGAAGTTATCCACATCTTCGATGCGCATCGGTTCCAGGGTGAAACCGGCATCGCCCAGGCGCTGCATCATCTGCTTCTGGCAATCGGCGTCGATCGGCGTCACGGACGGACGGCGGATCAGGTCGATGGCGAGTTGAAGGGTCGGCGAAAGGTCGGCGTGGGCCGTCATGGAAAACTCCGGAATCATGGAATATGGGCTTGGGGTTGAATGTGGGAGCGAGCCTGCTCGCGAAAGCGGCGTGTCAGTCAACATAAACATTGATTGTGACAACGCATTCGCGAGCAGGCTCGCTCCCACAGGTCTCGGGTCCGGTTGGAAACCGCATGCCGCCAAGCCCCGCAAAATGGCGGTTATCTTAAAGCAAAACGGCGACCATTGGCCGCCGTTTAGTGTATCCACGGATATTTAGACGACAGGTGCCGTTTCAGGCTCGGCGGCCGGTTTCGGCAGCGACGACAGGAACGCCATGATCAGCGCCGCCAGATACGGCAGCGACTGCACCAGCAGCATGGTGACCCAGAAGCGCATGTCGTTGCTCGGCATGCCGTTGACCAGATAAATCCCCAGCGCCGCGCTCCACAACAGCAGCATGATGAACATCTCTTCGCGGGCTTCCGAAATCGCTACCCAGAAACCATGGTTGTCGGCGTTTTTCGGTGTGCGGAAGAACGGAATGCTGCTGGTGAAGAAGCCGTACAGCACCGCTTTGGCGATGGTGTGGGACAACGCCAGACCGGCCAGCGCCGCGCAGAAGGCATCCTTCAAGTTCACCCCGACCGCACGACGGTAGAGGAAGATGATCTTGGCCACCTTGAACACGAACAGCGCCAACGGCGGGATTGCGAAGATCAGCAGCGGTGGATCGACCCGTTGCGGCACGATGATCATTGCCGCCGACCACAACAGCGCGCCGACGGTAAAGAAGATGTTCATGCCGTCCGCCACCCACGGCAACCAGCCCGCGAGGAAGTGGTATCGCTGACCGCGGGTCAGCTCGGTGTCCTTGCCGCGCAGCAGGCTGGCGGTGTGGCGCTTGATGATCTGAATCGCTCCGTAGGCCCAGCGGAAACGCTGTTTCTTGAAGTCGATGAAGGTATCGGGCATCAGGCCTTTGCCGTAGCTGGTGTGGTAGTACGCCGCCGACAGGCCTTTCTCGAATACGCGCAGGCCCAGCTCGGCGTCTTCACAGATGCACCAGTCGGCCCAGCCCAGCTCTTCGAGCACCGAGCGGCGGGTCATGGTCATGGTGCCGTGCTGGATGATCGCGTCGCGGTCGTTGCGGGTGACCATGCCGATATGGAAGAAGCCTTTGTATTCCGCGTAGCAGAGCTTCTTGAAGGTGCTTTCGTTCTGGTCGCGGTAGTCCTGCGGCGACTGCACCACGGCGATTTTCGGGTCGGCGAAGTGCGGCACCATGTGCTTGAGCCAGTTGCGGTCGACGCAGTAGTCCGAGTCGATCACGGCAATCACTTCGGCGTCCTTGGCGGTGTGCGGAATCAGGTAGTTCAGCGCGCCACCCTTGAAGCCGGCCAGCGGTGCCACGTGGAAGAACTTGAAGCGCGGGCCGAGGGTGGCGCAGTAGTCGCGCACTGGTTCCCAGACCGTCGGGTCCTTGGTGTTGTTGTCGATGATCAGGACTTCGAAATCCGGATAGTCGAGGTTGGCCAAGGCGTTGAGGGTCTGTTTGACCATCTCCGGCGGCTCGTTGTAGCAAGGCACGTGAATCGACACTTTCGGGCGGTAGCCGGAATCGCCTTCCACTGGCAGGAATTCGCGGCGGCGCTTGTGCACCCACACCGCTTCGGCCAATTCATGGGCTTCGGTCAGCAGCACGATGAACACCCCGAGCGCACCGAGGGCAAGCAGGAAACCCACTGTCAGACTGAACCAGGTGCTGTATTGCTGGCTGTAGTCGTAGCCGATCCACACCAGCACCGAACCGCAGAGGAACGCGATGAAGGTCAGGAAGGTGCGACCACGCTGGCGCAGGGCCGAGCCGTCGATCATCAGCAGGGTCAGCGACAACAGCGCCAATACCACCGAACCGATGGCCAATACGCGCCACTGCGGAATCGCCACCACCGGGCCTTCGAAGTTGAACTTCTGCTGGCGCGCTGCATTGAACACGCCCCAGTAGGCGCCTACGGAACCTTCGTCGCTGGCTTTCCACGGCTGGTCAAAGGCTTCGATCACGAAGTAGTTGAAGCCTTGGCGGTTGAGCTTGTTGACCAGGGTGCGCAGGTAGATCGCCTGGTCTGCCGGAGAAGCATCGGCGCCACCGCGCATGCGGCCGTTGCTCGGCCAGCCCACTTCGGACAGCAGTAGCGGCTTTTTCGGGAACATCTTTTTCAGGTCGCGGGCGCGGTCGAGGACGAACTGCTGGGCCTTGTCCACTGGAATGAATTCCCAGTAAGGCAGGACGTGCGCGGCGATCAGGTCGACGTGCTTGGCCAGTTCCGGGTGTTCTTCCCAGACGTGCCATTGCTCGGACGTGGTCACCGGCACCTTCACGGCGGCGCGCACGCGATCGAGCATCACACTCAGTTCGGCGGCGGTGATTTCCTTGCGGAAGATCGCTTCGTTGCCGACCACCACACGAACCACGCTGCGCGAGGAGTTGGCGATTTCGATGGCGCGGGTGATTTCCCGTTCGTTGCGTTCCTGGTCCGGGCTGATCCAGATCCCCAGTGTCACCCGCAAGCCGAACTCTTCCGCCAGTTTCGGGATGTCTTGCAGGGTGCCATCGACCGAGTAGATGCGGATGTTATCCGTCAGCTTGCTCATGATCTCCAGGTCGCGACGCATTTGATCGTCGGTCGGGTACTGGTCTTTCTGCGGGAACTGGCCCTGCTGGAATGGCGAGTAGGAGAAGCCGGAGATCTGTTCAGGCCAGTTGGGGGCGGTGACGGGGCGGTTGATCAGCGCCCAGAAACCGGTAAACAAGGCCGCGATGGCGAGCACCACGACCAGGTTGAGTCCAAATTTACGCGATGACATAGCTATTTCGGGTTCCAAAGACTGTGGAACGGAGGAACGGTTGGCCGTCGCCAATGGGCGCACATCCTACACCGGGTATTCTCTGGTCCTGCAGCGGACAGGGAATTGCCGGACGTTGGGCAATCTGATTTCGTTAAAGTTCTTACTATTTTTCATGTAACTGATTTTGTCGTCATATCGCCATATAATGCCCGCCGGTTTTTGGGGTAATGGTCATGAGTACTGAAGATCCGCGTTTTGCCGGCATTGCCCGTTTGTATGGCATCGAAGGCCTTGAACGCCTGCGCGCAGCCCATGTGGCGATTGTCGGCGTCGGTGGTGTCGGTTCCTGGGCGGCGGAAGCCATGGCCCGTTGTGGCGTGGGCGAGATTTCGCTGTTCGATCTGGACGACGTCTGTGTCAGCAACGCCAATCGTCAGTTGCACGCGCTGGACAGTACCGTCGGCAAACCCAAGGTTGAGGTGATGGCGGAGCGTCTGCGCGGGATCAACCCTGACTGCACGGTGCACGCGGTGCCGGACTTTGTCACCCGCGACACCATGGCCGAGTACATCACGCCGAACATCGACTGCGTTATCGACTGCATCGACAGCGTCAACGCCAAGGCAGCGCTGATTGCCTGGTGCAAGCGTCGCAAGATCCAGATCATCACGACCGGCGGTGCGGGAGGGCAGATCGACCCGACCCTGATTCAGGTCTGCGACCTGAACCGCACCTTCAACGACCCGCTGGCGTCGAAAGTGCGCTCTACGCTGCGCCGCGACTACGGCTTTTCACGCACCGTGACCCGCCATTACAGCGTGCCGTGCGTGTTTTCCACCGAGCAGCTGCGTTATCCGAAACCGGACGGCAGCATTTGCCTGCAGAAGAGTTTTGTCGGTGATGGCGTGAAGCTCGACTGCGCCGGCGGGTTTGGCGCGGTGATGATGGTGACGGCGACTTTCGGCATGGTCGCGGCGACCAAGGCTGTAGACAAGATCGTGGCGGGAGTGCGGCGGCCGGCGGAGCGCATCAAGCCTCAAGCCTAAGCTCGACCTGCGGCAGCTCCTACAGGGCGTTTGGGGGTGATCAGGCGGCCAGCTCGCGCATCCGCTGTAGCACCGCATTCAAGCCATTGCTGCGGGATTCGGACAATTGCCGCCCCAATCCCAACTGATTGAACCAGTCCGGCAAATCCACCTGCTGCAATTCCGCCGCCGACAAGCCGTTGACCCGCGCCAACAGCAACGCCACCAACCCGCGAATCAACCGTGCATCGCTGTTGGCGCTGAACTGCCATTGGCCGTCGCGCAATTCGCCCACCAGCCACACCTGGCTTTCACAACCGTACACCCGATTGGCGTCGCACATCTGCGCGTCGCTCAAGGCGGGCAGGCGCTCGCCCCATTGCATCAGCAGGCGTGCCCGTTGTTCCCAGCCGGCGGCTTTGCCAAAGGTATCGAGTGCGGTCACGGCATCGGCAGGCAGGTTCATCGCAGCAGCTCCAGCGCCTGATCCAGGGCTTCAAAAAACCGTTGCAGGTCTTCGGAGTCGTTGTACAGCGCCAATGACACCCGAATCGCCCCCGCCAATTCAAAGCGTTTGAGCAGCGGCATGGCGCAGTGATGTCCAGCGCGAACTGCAATCCCTTGCTCAGTCAGCAAGTGCGCCAGGTCAGAGTTATGCACACCCTCGACGGTAAAACTGGCCAGTGCCACTTGCGGCCTGCCCAGCAAGCGGATGCCGTGACGTGCCTCAAGACCCTTGAGCAAACAGGCATGCAGCGCCGTTTCATGGGCGGACACAGCGTCCTGATCGAGCCCGGCGAGGTAATCCAGGGTCGCTCCCAGGCCGATCACACTGGCAATCGGCGGCGTCCCGGCCTCGAAGCCTAGAGGGGCCGGGCGAAAGCGGGCGTCGTGATAATTGGCATCGAGCACCATTTCACCGCCGAACTGCCAGGGACGCAGCTGCTGCAGCGCTGTATTGCGCCCGAACAGCACGCCCAGGCCATCGGGACCGTAGAGCTTGTGGCTGGAGAACACATAAAAATCGCAGCCCAATGCTTGTACGTCGTGGCGGCCATGGACCACGCCCTGGGCGCCATCAATCACGGTCAGGGCGTTGTGCGCCTTGGCCAGTGCCAGCAATTGAGGCAGCGGTTGCCACGCGCCAATCACGTTGGACAGTTGACTGACGGCCAGCAGACGCGTGCGTGGGCCGATCAAGCCCGCGGCAGCTTCGAGGTCGATCACGCCGTCGGCGTCCAGCGGCAGGATCACCAGCTTCAGCTCGCGACGGTGCGCCAGTTGCTGCCACGGCAAAAGGTTGGCGTGATGCTCCAGGGCGCTGATGACGATTTCGTCGCCAGGATTGAAAAGATGTTCCAGGCCATAGGCCAGGAGATTCAGCGCGGACGTCGCGCCTTGGGTAAAGATGATCTGCCCGCAATCGCCAGCATTGAGCCGTTGCGCGGCTTTGCGACGGCTGTCCTCGAACGCCTGGGTGGCGTGGGCGCCGGGCAAGTGTTGCGCCCGATGCACGTTGGCCGCGCCATTGGCGTAGTAGTGCGCCAAGGCGTCCAGCAGGGCTTGAGGTTTTTGCGTGGTGGCGGCGTTGTCCAGATAGGTCTGGCCTTGGCGCTGCAGGGCGGCGATGGCCGGAAAATCGGCACGCCAGGGAGAGAGAATCATCATGTTATCGGGCCCTGGTGAACATGGGCGGGGGGAACGCCTGACGTTGTAGGAACTGCCGCAGGCTGCGATCTTTAAAAAACAAGATCAAAAGATCGCAGCCTGCGGCAGCTCCTACGGGGTCATCGTGTGATGCTTAGTTGTGAGCGTGCAGCGCTTCGTTCAACTCGATGGCCGATTTGTGGGTTTTGCATTCCACGGCACCGGTTTCCGAATTGCGACGGAACAGCAGGTCCGGCTGGCCGGCCAGTTCACGGGCCTTGACCACTTTGACCAGTTGATTGTTCTCGTCCAGCAGCGCGACCTTGGTACCAGCGGTCACGTACAGGCCCGACTCGACGGTGTTGCGGTCGCCCAACGGGATACCGATACCGGCGTTGGCGCCGATCAGGCAGCCTTCGCCGACCTTGATCACGATGTTGCCGCCGCCCGACAGGGTGCCCATGGTCGAGCAGCCGCCGCCGAGGTCCGAGCCCTTGCCGACGAATACGCCGGCGGAGACGCGGCCTTCGATCATGCCCGGGCCTTCGGTGCCGGCGTTGAAGTTGATGAAACCTTCGTGCATCACGGTGGTGCCTTCGCCCACGTAGGCGCCCAGGCGCAGACGCGCAGCGTCAGCGATACGCACGCCGGCCGGAACCACGTAGTCGGTCATTTTCGGGAACTTGTCCACCGAGAACACTTCCAGCAGCTCACCGCGCAGGCGGGCTTCGAGTTGCAGTTCGGCCAGTTCGCTCAGGTCGACAGCGCCCTGGCTGGTCCAGGCCACGTTCGGCAGCAGCGGGAAAATCCCGGCCAGGTTCAGGCCGTGAGGCTTGACCAGGCGATGGCTCAGCAGGTGCAGCTTGAGGTACGCCTCCGGGGTGGACGACAGCTGGGCGTCTTCAGCCAGCAGGGTGGCAACCAGCGGCTTGTGGCTCTCGGCCAGACGGGTCAGCAGGGCAGCCTGGGCAGCGTCGACGCCTTTGAGGGCCTCGGCCAGTTGCGAGGCCTGGGCGGTGCTGAATGCGATGGCCTGATTGCCTTCGGTGTAGCCCAGGATCGGTGCGATAGCGGCGACGACTTCAGCCGATGGCTTGAGAACCGGGGCGGCGTAGAACACTTCCAGCCATGCGCCTTGACGGTTTTGAGTGCCGACGCCGAAGGCCAGGCTGAACAGGGTAGCGGACATGTGAATACCTCTAACAAAATTGAACGGGCTGCTTACTTGAGCGCGGCCGCGTAGATGTCTGGCTTGAAGCCAATCAGGGTTCGGTCACCGAGATCGAGCACCGGGCGCTTGATCATCGAAGGTTGTGCGAGCATCAGTTCGATGGCTTTCGTCTGGTCGAGATCGGCTTTGCGTTCGTCGTCGAGCTTGCGAAAGGTCGTGCCTGCACGGTTCAACACCACTTCCCAGCCGTGCTCGCTGCACCATTGGGTCAGGTGTTCACGGTCGATACCGACCGCTTTGTAATCATGAAAGTCATAGCTGACAGCGTGTTCATCGAGCCAGGTGCGCGCCTTTTTCATGGTGTCGCAGGCTTTGATGCCGAAAAGGTGCAACGTTTTGCTTGAAGCGGTCAAGGAATTGCCCCCTTTGCAGGTGCTGGAAATAAAAGGTGGAGGATTATGCCATGGCCGGACGGTTTCGCGGCGGCTGTGGTCGGGTTTGTATTTTTGTCATGGCGTAGCACCTTGTAGGAGCGAGCTTGCTCGCGATGAACCAGAGAGCGCCGCGGGGTATCAGGCAGCCGGCGTAATCGTTAACGACCATCGCGAGCAGGCTCGCTCCTACAGGAGGGCGGTATTCCGGTGTGCGACATTGGTGCAAGGGTCCCCAAACAGTCTAAGCAGCTAATATGGCACTTCAATGCTGTCGATTGTCCGGGAACCACGCTTTATGCAAACCGCCTACACCGTCCTGATCCTGTTGATGCTGGTCGGCGTTTCGCGCCTGATCGGACGGGTGATCCCGCTGCCGTTGCCGCTGGTGCAAATCGCCGCCGGGGCATTGCTTGCGTGGCCGACTCTGGGGCTGCATGTGGCCCTGGATCCCGAGTTGTTCCTGTTTCTGTTCCTGCCACCGCTGCTTTTCTCCGACGGTTGGCGCATGCCCAAGCGCGAATTCTGGCACCTGCGCGGACCGATCCTGACCCTGGCGGTGGGCCTGGTGTTGTTTACCGTGGTGGGCGCCGGCTATTTCATTCATTGGCTGCTGCCCGGTGTGCCGTTGCCGGTGGCGTTTGCCCTGGCGGCGGTGCTGTCGCCGACGGATGCGGTGGCGGTGTCGGCCATCTCCCGCAATCGGCTGCCCACGCCATTGATGCACATCTTGCAGGGTGAGGCGCTGATGAACGACGCCTCGGGCCTGGTGACGTTCAAGTTTGCCTTGGTGGCGGCGGTCACCGGCGTGTTCTCACTGGCCAATGCCAGCCTGACGTTCGTGCTGGTCGCCGTCGGCGGGCTGGCCGTCGGGGTGGCTTTGAGCTGGCTGGTTGGCCGTCTGCGGGCGTGGATGATCGCGCGCGGCTGGGATGACCCCGCGACGCACGTGGTGTTCATGTTGTTGCTACCGTTTGCGGCCTACGTGCTGGCCGAGCGCATGGAAGTGTCGGGCATCCTCTCGGCGGTGGCGGCGGGGATGATGCAGAGCTGGCTCGATCTGCTGCCGCGCCAGACCAACACGCGCCTGCTCAATCGCAGTGTCTGGTCATTGCTGGAGTTCGCCTTCAACGGCTTGATTTTTCTGCTGTTGGGCCTGCAGTTGCCGGACATCATCAAGGCGGTGGCCAGTCACGAAACCTCGCTATGGCCGACGTTGTTGTATCGCGGGCTGGATGTGGTGGCGATTTTCCTGGTGCTGCTGGTTTTGCGGTTCGTCTGGGTGCAAAGCATCTGGCGGCTGTCCATTTTTGTGCGGCGCTGGCGTGGCAAGGCTGAGATAACCCGGGTGCCAAGCGCGCGTTCCTGCTGGTTGCTGACCGTCGGTGGCGTGCGTGGGGCCGTGACGCTGGCGGGGGTGATGTCGGTGCCGATGCTCATGGGGGATAGTGCGTTTCCCGAGCGCGATCTGCTGATATTCATCGCCGCCGGGGTGATTCTGCTGTCATTGATTGCGGCCTGCATCGCGCTGCCACTGTTGTTGCGCGGCATCGAAGCCAGCCCGGACGACAAGCGCCGCAACGAAGTGCGCGACACCTGGCGCAAGACCGCCGAGGCGGCCATTCATGCGCTTGAGACAGAAGAGGTCAACCCGCAGGACGCCGCCCAGTCCGCGCTGGCCGCCGAACTCAAGGCGCGGATCATGTCCGAGTACCGGCACCAGTTGGAGGTGTTCAACGATTCAGCCGAAGCCCAGGCCCTGGCCTTTCAGATGGACTTGCTGGAGCGGCGCTTGCGCTTGAAGGCGCTGCGGGCGCAGCGCCTGGAGTTGTATAGCCTCAGTCGTCAGCACCAGATCGGCGATGACGTGTTGCGTGAGGTGCTGGGGGAGCTTGATCTGAGTGAAGCGAAACTGGGCCAGGTGAAATAACCGCTGACCCTCGTAGGAGCTGCCGCAGGCTGCGATCTTTTGATTTTCAAGGTCAAAAGATCGCAGCCTGCGGCAGCTCCTACAGAGAGACTTACTTGCGGCGCTGGATGAAGTCGCGAATGCGTTCGGCAGCCTCGACACACTCCGCCAACGGCGCAACCAGCGCCATGCGCACGCGCCCGGCGCCCGGATTGACGCCATCGACATCCCGCGACAGGTAAGAGCCCGGCACCACGGTCACGTGCTCCTGCTCGAACAGGTCGCGGCAGAACGCAGCGTCGTCACCGGCCACATTCGGCCACAGGTAGAAACTTCCATCCGGGCGCTGTACGTCCAGCACCGGGCTGAGGATTTCCAGTACCGCATCGAACTTCTCGCGATACAACGCACGGTTGGCGCGCACATGCACTTCGTCATTCCACGCAGCAACGCTGGCCAGTTGGGTTTGAACCGGCATCGCGCAGCCGTGGTAGGTGCGGTAAAGCAGGAAGCCTTTGAGAATGTCGGCGTCGCCGGCGACAAAACCCGAGCGCAGGCCTGGCAGGTTCGAACGCTTGGACAGGCTGTGGAACACCACGCAGCGCTTGAAGTCCTTGCGGCCCAGTTCTGCGCAGGCGCTGAGCAGGCCTGGCGGCGGCGTTTGTTCGTCGAAGTAGAGTTCGCTGTAGCACTCGTCGGCGGCAATCACGAAGTCGTGCTCATCGGCCAGGGCGATCAGCTTTTTCAGGGTCTCGACCGGGATCAGTGCGCCGGTCGGGTTGCCTGGCGAGCACAGGAACAGGATCTGGCAGCGTTTCCAGATGTCCGGCGAAACGGCGTCGAAATCCGGATTGAAACCGTTTTCGTCCAGGCACGGCAGGTAATGCGGCTTGGCCCCGGCGAGGAACGCCGCGCCTTCGTAGATCTGGTAGAACGGATTCGGGCTGACCACCAGCGCGTCATCGCCACGGTTGACCACGGTCTGGGTGAAGGCGAACAGCGCTTCGCGGGTGCCGTTGACCGGCAGCACGTTGCGCGCGGGATCGATCCAGCCCTTGGGGACATCGAAACGACGTTCGCACCAGGCGGCGATGGCTTCGCGCAGGGCCGGGATGCCGAGGGTGGTCGGGTACACGGCCATCTGATCGAGATTGCTGGCCAGCGCTTCGGCGACGAAGCTCGGCGAGCGGTGTTTAGGCTCGCCAATGGACAGCGCAATAGGGCGCTTGTCCGGGTTGGGCGTGACGCTGCCGAGCAAGGCACGGAGCTTTTCGAACGGGTAAGGCTGGAGCTGGGACAGAGCGTTGTTCATGAGGGCCTCATTCAATGTGGGAGCCAATTAATGTGGCGAGGGGGCTTGTCGGAACGCCGAACCGCCCCGTTCAGCTGCATAGCAGTCGTAAAACCATCGTGTGCGGTGTGCCTGATACACCGCGGTTGCAGGTTTTAGGTCCGCTTCGCGGCCCAACGGGGGCAAGCCCCCTCGCCACAGAAGTGCATTCCCACAGGGGGATCTGTTAATTCAAATGCTGATGCGCGACAGTTTGATATCGGGTTCCTGGTTGACGCTCAACTGTTCGACGATTGCATCTTGTAACCGGCTGCACAGCAACGGGTCGGACAGCGGCTGATTGTGGGCGTCGGTGATGAAGAACACGTCTTCCACGCGCTCGCCGAGGGTGGCGATCTTGGCGTTTTGCAGCGACAGATCGAACTCCAGGAAAATCGTGCCGATCCGCGCCAGCAGGCCCGGGCGGTCGGGTGCCGTGAGTTCCAGCACCGTCACCGGCCGCTGGGCGTCGTTGTGGATCGTCACCTGTGGTGCGAAGGCGAAATGCTTGAGCTGGCGCGGTACCCGGCGCTGGATGATGGTCGGGTAGTCGTCCGGGTTGCGCAGGGCCTCGGTCAGGCCGTCGCGGATCTGTTTGACACGTGCCGGGTTGTCGCCGATCGAGTCGCCGTCGGTGTCGAGCACGATGTAGGTGTCGAGGGTGAACTGGCTGCTGGAGGTGATGACCCGGGCGTCATGGATGTTCAGGTTAAGCTGGTCCATCGCGGCCACGGTCACGGCGAAGAAGTCGTGCTGGTCGGGGGCGTAGATGAATATCTGGGTCCCGCCTTCGAACTCGCGCTGGGTGGTCTCCTTGATCAGCACCAGTGGGCCGCCATCGGCTGGTTGCTGGAGGATCGCGTCGCTGTGCCAAGCCACATCGCCCGCGGTGTGACGCAGGAAATAGTCATCGCCCAACTGCGCCCACAGCTGCTCGACATCGTCCGGGTCGGTGCCGCCGCGCACCAGAATGTCCAGGGCGGCGCTCTGGGTCTGGCGGATCTGCTCTTCGCGATCCACCGGATTTTCCAGGCCACGTCGCAGGGCGCGCTTGGTTTCGGTGTAGAGCTGGCGCAACAGGCTGGCGCGCCAGGAGTTCCACAGCGTCGGGTTGGTGGCGTTGATGTCGGCGACGGTCAGCACATACAGGTAGTCGAGGCGGGTTTCGTCGCCGACGATCTGTGCGAAGTCGTGGATAACCTGCGGGTCGGACAGGTCCTTGCGCTGGGCGGTGGTCGACATCACCAGATGGTTTTGCACCAGCCACACGATCAGGCGGCTGTCCCACACTGGCAACTGGTGACGCTGGCAAAACGCCTCGGCGTCAACCGCGCCGACGTCCGAGTGGTCGCCATGCCGGCCTTTGCCGATGTCGTGGTACAGGCCGGCCATGTAGATCAGCTCGGGTTTGGGCAGCTTGCCCATGAGCTTGCTGGCCAGCGGGAATTTTTCCGACACCTGGGTGTACTGCAACTTACGCAGGTGCTTGATCAGGTTCAGGGTATGGGCATCGACCGTATAGATGTGGAACAGGTCATGCTGCATCTGCCCGACGATAAAGCCGAATTCGGGCAGATAACGACCCAGGATGCCGTAGCGATTCATTCGTCGCAGGTTGCGGTGGATACCGATCTTGCACTTGAACAGCTCGATAAACAGGCTGGTATTGCGAATGTCGTTGCGGAAGTCGTCATCGATCAGGTGACGGTTTTCCCGCAGCATGCGAATGGTGTCTGCACGTACGCCCTTGATTTCCGGCTGCTGGGCCATCAATACGAAAATTTCCAGCATGGCGAACGGCGTGCGGCGGAAAACGTTGTGGTTGCGTGCTTCGATATAGCCATCATGCAGCTGGAAGCGCGAGTTGATCGGCTGCGGTGGTGCCTCGTCTTCCGGTGCGAGGATGACTTCCTCGAAGTGCTGGATGATCAGGTCGCTGAGCTGGGCGATGCTCATCACCACCCGGTAATACTGTTGCATGAAATTTTCGATGGCTTGCTTGGCGTCGTCGCCTTTGAAGCCCAGCAGACCGGCAATGGTGCGCTGGTGATCGAACAGCAGGCGGTCTTCGGCGCGACCGGCGAGCATGTGCAGGGCATAGCGAACCTTCCACAGGAATTCCTGGGAGGAGGCCAGCAGGGCGTTTTCACTTTCGACCAGGAAACCTTCGCCGGCCAGTGCCCGCAGGTTCAGGGTGCCGTACTCGCGACGGGCCACCCACAGAATCGTCTGGATATCCCGCAGGCCGCCGGGCGAGCCTTTGACGTTGGGTTCCAGGTTGTATTCGGTGTCGTTGTACTTGTGGTGGCGAGCCTTTTGTTCGGCACGCTTGGCCAGGAAGAAGTCCTTGCTCGGCCACATTTGCCCGGTGCTGGTGACGTCCAGCATGCGCTGGCGCAAACGCTCGGGGCCGGCGATGGTGCGGCTTTCCATCAGGTTGGTGACGACCGTCAGATCGGCGCGGGCCTCGACGGCGCACTCTTCTACCGAGCGCACGCTCTGACCGACCTCCAGGCCGATGTCCCACAACAGTGTCAGAAAGCGCTCGATGGAATCGCGGAAAACTTCGTGGTCCGCGCTGTCCAGCAGGATCAGCAAATCGATGTCGGAATATGGGTGCAATTCACCGCGGCCGTAGCCACCGACCGCGACCAGCGCGATGTCGGCGTCCTCGCTCCAGCTGAACTGCTCCCAGGCCTTTTGCAGGATGTTGTCGACGAACCAGGCGCGATCCTCGATCAGTCGACGAATGTCCCGACCATTGCGAAAACGTGCGTCGAGCACTTCGCGGGCCTGGCGGATCGCCTTCTTGAAGGCCGCGATCGGGCTTGCCTTCAGGGCCAGTTCAGCCTGGAACTGGCCTCGGTCGAAGAGTTCGGGATCCACCTGCGGCATCGATTGGCTTTCCTTTCTATAGGCGAGATACGCTGGCGAGATCAGGCCGAAACGCGAGGGATGGTGTCATCGCTGCGCAGGGTGAAGATCTCGTAACCGGTTTCGGTCACCAGCAGGGTGTGTTCCCACTGTGCCGAGAGCTTGCGGTCCTTGGTGATCGCGGTCCAGCCGTCGCCCAGAACCTTGGTGTCGGCTTTGCCCTGGTTGATCATCGGCTCGATGGTGAAGGTCATGCCGGCCTTGAGTTCCATGCCGGTGCCGGCGCGGCCGTAGTGCAGGATCTGCGGCTCTTCGTGGAACACTTTGCCGATACCGTGGCCGCAGAATTCGCGAACCACCGAGAATCCGTTCTTTTCAGCGTGCTTCTGGATGATTTCGCCGATGTCGCCCAGGCGGCAGCCGGGTTTGACGATTTCAATCGCCTTGTACATGCATTCCTGGGTCACCTGGGACAGGCGCTCGGCCCAGACCGGCACGCTGCCGACGTGGAACATGCGGCTGGTGTCGCCGTGGTAGCCGTCCTTGATGACGGTAACGTCGATGTTCAGGGTGTCGCCGTCTTTGAGCGGCTTGTCGTTCGGGATGCCGTGGCAGACCACGTGGTTGATCGACGTGCAGATCGACTTTGGATAACCCTTGTAGTTGAGCGGGGCAGGGATGGCTTTCTGCTCATTGACGATGTAGTCGTGGCAGATCTGGTTCAGTTGATCGGTGGTAACGCCCGGCTTGACATGTTCGGCAATCATTTCCAGCACATCGGCGGCCAGTTTGCCGGCGATACGCATTTTGGCGATATCCTCGGGCGTTTTGAGGGTGACGGTCATACAGGCTCTCTCTGCGCCAAGCGGCGCTTTCTGAACGGAAAGGGCATTGCGCGATGGGTCTTCGCAGCCCTGAAAAATACGATTCTACCAGACGATCAGCGCAAATCAGCGCCTGTGTGCATCGCTTCTCTCTATAGAATGGTGCATTCTTGGAGGATTCCAAGGGATGGCGCAAAGCGTTCGCCAGGATTTCAGAATCCGGGTTCCGTTTTGTCCTGCCTTGTGATATAAAATGCGCCGCTTTCCGGGGATGTCCCGAAAAGCCTAAATCCACACACGTGTCGACACGATGACCTGGGTGCCTTCAGCTGATGCTGCTGGTTGGTCATTGGGATACGTGGAGGCCAAACCCGACTTATTAAGGAACTATCATGTCCCAAGTCAACATGCGCGATATGCTGAAGGCCGGTGTGCACTTCGGTCACCAGACCCGTTACTGGAACCCGAAAATGGGCAAGTACATTTTCGGCGCGCGTAACAAGATCCACATCATCAACCTTGAAAAAACCCTGCCAATGTTCAACGAAGCTCTGACTTTCGTAGAGCGTCTGGCCCAGGGCAAAAACAAGATTCTGTTCGTCGGCACCAAGCGTTCCGCTGGCAAGATCGTTGCTGAAGAAGCAGCACGTTGCGGTTCGCCGTACGTCGATCACCGCTGGTTGGGCGGCATGCTGACCAACTTCAAGACCATCCGTGCTTCCATCAAGCGTCTGCGTGACCTTGAAGTTCAAGCCGAAGACGGTACTTTCGCCAAGCTGACCAAGAAAGAAGCGCTGATGCGCACTCGTGATCTGGAAAAGCTGGATCGTTCCCTGGGTGGTATCAAGGACATGGGTGGTCTGCCAGACGCTCTGTTCGTTATCGACGTTGATCACGAGCGCATCGCGATCACCGAAGCCAACAAGCTGGGCATCCCGGTCATCGGCGTAGTCGATACCAACAGCAGCCCGGAAGGCGTTGACTACATCATCCCAGGCAACGATGACGCAATCCGCGCTATCCAGCTGTACATGGGTTCGATGGCTGACGCCGTTATCCGTGGCCGCAACAACGTTGCCGGCGGCACCGAAGTGTTCGTTGAAGAAGCTCCGGTAGCAGCAGCTGAGTAATTGACGCCTTGGCGTTGACTCAGTAAGCAAAAAGGGGGCTTGGCCCCCTTTTTGCCACCTCGAAAACCATTTGTCGGCGCCCACTGCTCTATCTGTAACGTGCGGCAGCTAACAAGGGTGGTTCGGGAAGAATTGATCGCCCGTTCGATCGGGTGGAATGGTTGAAAACCTATCCAAGAGGATTTTGAAATGGCAGAGATTACTGCAGCGTTGGTCAAAGAACTGCGCGAGCGTACTGGCGAAGGCATGATGGACTGCAAAAAGGCCTTGACCAAGGCTGGCGGCGACATCGAGAAAGCCATTGATGACATGCGTGCTTCGGGCGCCATCAAGGCTGCCAAGAAAGCCGGCAACGTTGCCGCTGAAGGCGCTATCGCCATCAAGGCCGACGACAAGGCAGCCGTGCTGCTGGAAGTCAACTCGCAGACCGACTTCCTGGCCCTGCAAGACGACTTCAAGAACTTCGTTGCTGCCAGCGTAGAGAAAGCCTTCGACGAGAAACTGACCGACGCAGCTCCGCTGATCGCCGCTCAGGAATCGGCTCGTGAAGCACTGGTTGCCAAAGTTGGCGAAAACGTCAACATCCGTCGCCTGGTGCGCGTAGAGGGCGACGTTGTCGGCACCTACCTGCACGGTAACAAGATCGGTGTTGCTGTTGTTCTCAAGGGTGGCGATGTTCAGCTGGCCAAAGAGATCGCCATGCACGTGGCGGCAAGCAACCCTGAGTTCCTGCTGCCATCGCAGGTTTCGCCAGAAGCCATCGAGCGCGAAAAAGCCGTTTTCCTGTCTTTGAACGAAGACAAGATGAAAGGCAAGCCAGCTGAAATCGTCGAGAAGATGATCGCTGGCCGTATCACCAAGTTCCTGGCCGAAGCCAGCCTGGTCGAGCAAGCTTTCGTCATGAACCCGGAAGTCACCGTTGGTGCTCTGGCCAAGAAAGCCGGCGCTGAAATCGTTTCCTTCACTTACTTCAAGGTAGGCGAAGGCATCGAGAAGCCAGTGGACAACTTCGCAGAAGAAGTTGCTGCCCAGCTGGCTGCCGCGAAGCAATAAGACGGTTTTTTAACTGTCGCCCAGAAGAGGCTGCCCGCTCACGCGCGCAGCCTCTTTTCAGATGGGGCACCAATTTTTATTGGTTTCCTTTTGGAACTGGCTTACAAAGCCATGTTCCGATGGCGCTGAAGCAGCGCCAAGCTAGAGTGAACGCCAGCTGAAAACAGCTCGCAAAGAATTTTTAAAATACGCCGCAGGAGAGATTCGCAATGGCTCAGCAGGGCAGTGGTTATCAGGCTCGCTATAAACGCATTCTACTCAAGCTCAGCGGCGAGGCCCTGATGGGCTCGGAAGAGTTCGGGATCGATCCGAAAGTTCTGGATCGCATGGCATTGGAAGTTGGCCAACTGGTCGGCATCGGTGTACAGGTCGGTCTGGTTATCGGTGGTGGCAACCTGTTCCGCGGTGAAGCGCTGAGCAAGGCTGGCATGGATCGGGTCACCGGCGACCACATGGGCATGCTGGCTACTGTGATGAACGCCCTGGCCATGCGCGACGCCCTTGAGCGCGCCAACATCTCGGCCATCGTGATGTCCGCTATTTCCATGGTTGGCGTGACCGATCACTATGATCGCCGCAAGGCCATGCGCCACTTGAACTCCAAGGACGTGGTGATTTTCGCGGCCGGTACCGGCAACCCGTTCTTTACGACGGATTCGGCTGCCTGCCTGCGTGCAATCGAAATCGATGCCGATGTCGTGCTCAAGGCGACCAAGGTTGACGGCGTCTATACCGCTGATCCGTTCAAAGACCCGCATGCCGAGAAGTTCGATCATCTGACTTACGATGAAGTGCTGGATCGCAAGCTGGGGGTGATGGATCTGACGGCCATTTGTCTGTGCCGCGACCACAAGATGCCGCTACGCGTATTTAACATGAACAAGCCCGGCGCCCTGCTGAACATCGTGCATGGCGGCGCTGAAGGAACCCTGATCGAGGAAGGCCAACAATGATCAACGAAATCAAGAAAGACGCTAAAGAGCGCATGCAGAAGTCCGTGGAATCGCTGGCGCACAACTTCGGCCGCATTCGTACCGGTCAAGCGCACCCGAGCATCCTGGAAGGCGTGATGGTGCCGTACTACGGTTCCGACACCCCGATCAAGCAAGTGGCCAACATCACCGTCAAAGATGCCCGTACCCTGCAAGTCGTTGCCTTCGAGCGCAACATGCTGGGTGCCGTCGACAAGGCGATCGGCAGTGCAGGCCTGAACCTGAACCCGACCAACCTTGGTGAACTGCTGCTGATCAGCATGCCGGCCCTGACCGAAGAAACCCGTCGCGGTTTCACCAAGCAGGCCCGTGATGTGGCTGAAGATGCCCGTGTTGCTGTGCGCAACATCCGTCGCGATGCGAACAGCTCGTTGAAGGATCTGGTCAAGGAAAAGGAAATCAGCGAGGACGAAGAGCGTCGCGCCACTGGCGAGATCGACGATCTGACCAAGAAGTTCGTAGCTGAAATCGACGCTAAGTTGGCGGAGAAAGAAAAAGACCTGATGGCCGTATAAGGGTCGCGTTTTCATGGAAAAGACCAAGCAGACTGCACCGTCCGCGGTGCCGCGCCATGTCGCGATCATCATGGATGGTAACAATCGCTGGGCGAAAAAACGCTTTATGCCAGGTGTCGCCGGGCATAAAGCGGGCGTGGATGCGGTACGTGCGGTCATTGAAGTCTGTGCTGAGGCCAAGGTCGAGGTGCTGACCCTGTTCGCCTTCTCAAGCGAGAACTGGCAGCGTCCGGCCGATGAGGTCAGTGCCTTGATGGACCTGTTCTTCAAGGCGCTGCGTCGTGAGGCCAAGCGCCTCAACGACAACAACATCAGCCTGCGCATCATTGGTGATCGCTCGCGTTTTCATCCCGAGCTGCAGGCTGCCATGCGCGAAGCCGAGACCATGACGGCTGGCGCCAATCGTTTTGTCCTGCAGATCGCCGCCAATTACGGCGGTCAGTGGGATATCGCGCAAGCGGCGCAACGACTGGCACGAGAGGTTCAGGCTGGGCACTTGCGTCCGGAAGACATCACGCCTGATCTGCTGCAGACCTGCCTGGCCACAGGTGATCTGCCGTTGCCTGACTTGTGTATCCGTACCGGTGGCGAGCATCGCATCAGCAATTTCCTGCTCTGGCAGCTGGCCTATGCCGAGCTGTATTTTTCCGACCTGTTCTGGCCGGACTTCAAACACGATGCTATGCGCAATGCGCTGGCCGATTACGCTTCCCGCCAGCGCCGCTTCGGTAAAACGAGCGAGCAGGTCGAGGCTGGAGCCCGGGTTTAATGCTTAAACAACGAATCATCACCGCACTGATCCTGCTGCCGATTGCCCTGTGCGGGTTTTTCCTGCTTGAAGGTTCCAGTTTTGCGCTGTTCATCGGGCTGGTAGTTACCCTTGGTGCATGGGAATGGGCGCGTCTGGCGGGTTTCGCCGGTCAAGCATTCCGCGTCGGCTTTGCCGCTGTGGTCGCCTTGATGCTGTTCGTCATGTACATCCTGCCCGGGCTGGCGCCTTGGGTATTGGGCGCTTCGGTGCTGTGGTGGGCGGTGGCGACGTATCTGGTGTTGACCTATCCGCGTTCGAGCGAGCATTGGTCCAATGCGGCGACCAAGCTGGTGATCGGCCTGTTGATTCTCTTGCCGGCCTGGCAGGGTCTGGTACAGATCAAGCAGTACCCGCTGGGTAACTGGCTGATCATGGCCGTGATGGTGCTGGTCTGGGGGGCCGATATCGGCGCCTACTTCTCCGGTCGTGCATTCGGCAAGCGTAAGCTCGCGCCGCAGGTCAGTCCGGGCAAAAGCTGGGAGGGCGTGTACGGTGGGCTGGCGCTGAGCCTGGTCATTACCACGCTCGTTGCACTGGTGCGCGACTGGACGGTGGCGCAGCTGTTCAAGGGGCTGATCTGTGCTGCGCTGATCGTGTTCATTTCGGTGGTGGGCGACCTCACTGAAAGCATGTTCAAGCGTCAGTCCGGGATCAAGGACAGCAGCAATCTGCTACCAGGTCACGGTGGCGTGCTGGATCGTATCGACAGTCTGACGGCGGCCATTCCGGTGTTCGCTGTGCTGTTGTGGATGGCGGCCCCATGAGCCGCCCGCAACAGATTACCGTTCTGGGGGCAACCGGTTCGATTGGCTTGAGTACGCTCGACGTCATCGCTCGTCATCCTGATCGTTACCAGGTCTTTGCCTTGAGTGGCTTCACTCGCTTGAGTGAACTGCTGGCGCTCTGCGTGCGCCATATCCCGCGATTTGCCGTAGTGCCTGAGGTCGCGGCTGCCCGTACCTTGCAGGATGATTTGCGCGCGGCGGGTCTTCCAACCCGTGTTCTGGTGGGTGAGGAAGGTTTGTGTCAGGTCGCTTCCGATCCGGAGGTCGATACGGTCATGGCGGCCATCGTCGGGGCGGCGGGGTTGCGCCCGACGCTGGCGGCGGTCGAGGCGGGCAAGAAGATCCTCCTGGCCAATAAAGAAGCGCTGGTGATGTCCGGTGCGCTGTTCATGCAGGCGGTGCGCAAGAGCGGTTCGGTATTGCTGCCGATCGATAGCGAGCACAACGCCATTTTTCAGTGCATGCCGCACGATTATGCTCGTGGCCTCGAGGCGGTCGGCGTACGCCGGATTTTGCTGACGGCGTCCGGCGGTCCATTCCGTCAGACGCCAATGGCTGAGCTGGCACATGTTTCACCTGACCAGGCGTGTGCGCATCCAAACTGGTCCATGGGTCGAAAAATCTCCGTTGACTCCGCCAGTATGATGAACAAAGGGCTTGAGCTGATCGAGGCCTGCTGGCTGTTCGATGCCAAACCATCCCAGGTCGAGGTGGTGATTCACCCGCAAAGCGTGATTCATTCGCTGGTCGACTACGTCGATGGTTCTGTCCTGGCACAGCTGGGTAACCCGGACATGCGCACGCCCATTGCCAATGCCCTGGCCTGGCCGGAGCGGATTGACTCGGGTGTGGCGCCGCTGGATCTGTTTGCCATTGCACGGTTGGACTTCCAGGCGCCGGATGAAGAGCGTTTCCCTTGTTTGCGACTGGCTCGCCAGGCGGCCGAGGCAGGTAACAGCGCGCCGGCCATGCTCAATGCGGCAAATGAAGTGGCGGTGGCGGCATTTCTCGACGAGCGGGTTCGTTACCCGGAAATCGCGAGTATCATCGAGGAAGTACTGAGTCTGGAGCCTGTCGTGGCAGTGGATGATCTCGAGGCAGTGATCACGGCAGACGCGAAAGCGCGATTGCTGGCCGGACAATGGTTGAGCCGTCACGGGCGGTAAATGCTGCAGATGGTTGACCCAGGCAGCAGCGGATAGGAATGCGGAGAAAGTAGATGAGCGCGCTCTATATGATTGTCGGCACCCTGGTCGCTTTGGGTGTGCTGGTTACCTTCCACGAGTTCGGCCATTTCTGGGTCGCGCGTCGCTGTGGGGTCAAGGTGCTGCGTTTCTCCGTAGGCTTCGGCATGCCTTTGCTGCGCTGGCACGACAAGCAGGGCACCGAATTTGTCGTTGCCGCCATTCCGTTGGGCGGCTACGTGAAAATGCTCGACGAGCGCGAAGGTGAAGTGCCACCTGATCAGCTTGATCAATCCTTCAATCGCAAATCCGTTCGTCAGCGCATTGCCATCGTAGCGGCGGGGCCGATCGCCAACTTCCTGCTGGCATTGGTGTTCTTCTGGGGCCTGGCAATGCTCGGCAGCGAGCAGGTGCGTCCGGTCATCGGGGCTGTAGAGTCCGGCAGCATCGCGGCCAAGGCGGGATTGAACCCGGGCGAGGAAATCGTGGCCATTGATGGCGAGGCGACTTCCGGCTGGGCGGAGGTGAACCTGCAACTGGTTCGTCGCCTGGGTGAAAGCGGTTCGTTACAGATAATGGTTCGCGAGCAAGGCTCGACGACCGATTCGCCTCGTGAACTTGCGCTGGATAAATGGCTCAAAGGGGCTGACGAGCCCGACCCGATTCATTCGTTGGGGATTCGCCCGTGGCGCCCGGCATTGCCGCCTGTTCTGGCCGAACTCGATCCAAAGGGGCCGGCCCAGGCTGCCGGCCTGAAGACCGGTGACCGGTTGCTGGCGCTCGATGGTCGTACGCTGGATGACTGGCAACAAGTCGTCGATACCGTCCGCATGCATCCTGATACCAAAATCATGCTGCGGGTTGAGCGGGACGGTGCTCAAATCGACGTCCCGGTGACGCTTGCCGCTCGCGGCGAGAGCAAGTCACCCAGCGGCTACCTGGGGGCAGGGGTGAAGGCTGTCGATTGGCCGCCGGAGATGATCCGCGAGGTCAGTTACGGGCCATTGGCAGCGATTGGCGAGGGGGCTCGGCGCACCTGGACCATGAGCGTGCTGACCCTCGATTCACTGAAGAAAATGTTGTTCGGTGAGCTCTCGGTAAAAAACTTGAGTGGACCGATAACCATTGCTAAAGTGGCGGGCGCTTCGGCCCAGTCGGGTGTTGCTGATTTCCTGAATTTCCTTGCTTATCTGAGTATTAGCCTGGGAGTTCTGAATTTGCTGCCCATTCCTGTGCTGGATGGGGGGCATTTGTTGTTTTATCTGATCGAGTGGGCGCGTGGTCGTCCCTTGTCGGATCGGGTGCAAGGTTGGGGGATACAGATCGGCATCAGTTTGGTGATCGGAGTGATGTTGCTCGCTCTGGTTAATGATCTGGGTCGTCTGTAACGTCGCTGAATTGCGAATCTGCCGCATTTTGCGGCAGTTTGTTTATTGCCAGTTGGAATAAGAAAGGACTTCATGAAACGTCTGCTGCTAACTGCGGTTCTCACCGTATTGATGATCGCCGAAGTTCACGCCGAGTCCTTCACTATCTCTGATATTCGCGTCAATGGCCTCCAGCGGGTCTCCGCGGGTAGCGTCTTTGGTGCTTTGCCGTTGAACGTCGGTGAACAGGCGGATGATCGTCGCCTGGTGGAATCCACTCGTGCGTTGTTCAAAACCGGTTTCTTTCAAGATATCCAGCTGGGCCGCGATGGCAACGTCCTGGTCATCACGGTAGTCGAGCGCCCGTCGGTCGCCAGTATCGAGATCGAAGGCAACAAGGCGATCTCTACCGAAGACCTGATGAAAGGCCTCAAGCAATCCGGTCTGGCCGAAGGCGAGATCTTCCAGCGTGCCACCCTTGAAGGTGTGCGTAACGAACTGCAGCGCCAGTACGTCGCCCAGGGGCGGTATTCGGCTACCGTCGACACCGAAGTGGTGCCGCAGCCGCGTAACCGAGTTGGCCTGAAGGTCAACATCAACGAAGGTACCGTTGCGGCTATCCAGCACATCAACGTGGTGGGCAACACGGTCTTCCCCGATGAGGACCTGATCGACCTTTTCGAACTCAAGACCACCAACTGGTTGTCGTTCTTCAAGAACGATGACAAGTACGCCCGTGAAAAACTGTCCGGTGACCTTGAGCGTCTGCGTTCCTACTACCTGGACCGTGGCTATATCAACATGGATATCGCCTCGACCCAGGTTTCCATTACGCCGGACAAGAAACACGTCTACATCACCGTCAACGTCAACGAAGGCGAGAAATACACCGTTCGCGACGTCAAGCTCAGCGGCGACCTGAAAGTCCCTGAAGACCAGATCAAGTCCCTGTTGCTGGTGCAAAAAGGCCAGGTGTTCTCGCGCAAGCTGATGACCACCACCTCCGAGCTGATCACCCGTCGCCTGGGTAACGAAGGCTACACCTTCGCCAACGTCAACGGCGTGCCTCAACCGCACGACGAAGATCACACCGTGGACATCCTGTTCGCAGTCGATCCGGGCAAGCGTGCTTACGTGAATCGCATCAACTTCCGTGGCAACACCAAGTCCGAAGACGAAGTGCTGCGTCGTGAAATGCGTCAGATGGAAGGCGGCTGGGCTTCGACCTACCTGATCGATCAATCCAAGACCCGTCTGGAGCGCCTGGGCTTCTTCAAGGAAGTCAACGTCGAAACCCCTGCCGTACCGGGAGTCGATGACCAGGTGGACGTCAACTACAGCGTTGAAGAGCAAGCCTCCGGTTCGATTACCGCCAGCGTCGGTTTCGCCCAGAGCGCCGGTCTGATCCTCGGTGGTTCGATCACCCAGAACAACTTCCTGGGTACCGGTAACAAGGTCAGCGTCGGCTTGACCAAAAGCGAATACCAGACCCGCTACAACTTCGGTTTCGTCGACCCCTACTGGACCGCCGACGGCGTGAGCCTGGGCTACAACGCGTTCTACCGCACGACCAACTACGATGACCTCGATACCGACGTCGCCAGCTACGCCGTAGATAGCCTGGGTGCCGGTGTGAGTGTCGGCTATCCAATCAGCGAGACGTCGCGCCTGACCTTTGGCCTGAACGCGCAACAAGACGAAATCAAGACCGGCGTCTACACCGTTGACGAGATCTTCGACTTCGTTAACAAGGAAGGCGACAAGTACCTGAACTTCAAGGCTTCGGCCGGTTGGTCCGAGTCCACCCTGAACAAGGGCGTGCTCGCTACCCGTGGCCATTCCCAGAGCCTGGTGCTGGAATCCACGATTCCAGGCAGCGACCTGTCGTTCTTCAAGCTCGACTACCGTGGCCAGTTGTTCCAGCCATTGAGCGAGAACTACACCATGCGCCTGCACACCGAACTGGGTTATGGCGATGGTTATGGTTCGACCGACGGCTTGCCATTCTATGAAAACTACTATGCTGGTGGTTTCAACTCGGTACGCGGCTTCAAGGACAGCACCCTGGGTCCTCGCAGTACGCCAAGTACCGGCAAGAACCCTGGTACAGCGTTCGACCCGGACCAGGATCCGCTGCCGTTCGGTGGTAACGTCCTGATCCAGGGTGGTGTGGAAGTTCTGTTCCCGCTGCCGTTCGTCAAAGATCAACGCTCCCTGCGTACCTCGGTATTCTGGGATGTGGGTAACGTGTTCGATTCATCGTGCTCGGATACCACAAACGCTGATGGCACGAAGTCCAACACCAAGTGCAACGACATTAGCCTGAGCAATATGGCCAGTTCTGTTGGTGTAGGTGTGACGTGGGTCACTGCACTGGGTCCTTTGAGTTTCGCATTGGCCATGCCGGTCAAGAAACCGGATGAAGCCGAGACTCAAGTGTTCCAATTTTCCCTCGGCCAGACGTTCTAAGCGTCTGACCCAAGATAACGACAATGAATTTTGTAGGAGTGCATCGTGCGTAAGTTGACTCAATTGGTTCTCCTGGCCAGCGTCCTGGTCGCTGGTCCGGCATTTGCCGACATGAAAATTGCAGTTCTGAACTATCAGATGGCTCTGCTGGAGTCCGACGCGGCCAAGAAATACGCCGTGGATGCCGAGAAGAAGTTCGGTCCTCAGCTGACCAAGCTCAAGGCGCTGGAAACCAGCGCCAAAGGTATTCAGGACCGCCTGATGGCCGGTGGCGACAAAATGCAGCAGGGCGAGCGCGAGCGTCTGGAGCTTGAATTCAAGCAAAAGGCCCGTGACTTCCAGTTCCAGTCCAAGGAACTGAACGAAGCCAAAGCCGTTGCCGACCGTGAAATGCTGAAACAGCTCAAGCCGAAACTGGACAGCGCTGTGGAAGAAGTCATCAAGAAAGGTGCTTTTGACCTGGTCTTCGAGCGTGGCGCAGTGATTGATGTCAAGCCTCAGTACGACATCACTCGCCAGGTTATCGAGCGCATGAATCAGCTGAAGTAATCCATGACCGTGACCATTAAGCTCGGCCAGCTGGCCGAGTTCCTCGGCGCCACGCTACGTGGCGACCCGGAGAGAGAAATTACTGGGCTGGCCACCTTACAGGAGGCTGGCCCAGCTCAGTTGAGCTTTCTCGCAAACCCTCAATACCGTAAATACCTGGCAGACAGCCGGGCCGCAGCACTGTTGCTGAAGGCCGCTGATGCCGAAGGTTTTGCCGGTAATGCGCTGGTGGTGCCTGATCCGTATCTGGCCTACGCGCGCGTTTCCCACCTGTTCGATCCAAAGCCGAAAGCGGCTGCCGGTATTCACCCGACAGCCGTTGTGGCCGAGGACGCGGTGGTTGACCCGGCTGCGAGTATTGGTGCCTTTGCGGTGATCGAAAGCGCGGCACGTATTGCTGCCGGCGTGACCATCGGTGCGCATTGTTTCATCGGTGCCCGTTGCGAAATCGGCGAAGGCGGTTGGCTGGCCCCACGGGTCACGCTGTACCACGACGTGCGCATCGGCAAGCGTGTGGTCATTCAGTCGGGTGCCGTGCTCGGTGGCGAAGGTTTCGGTTTTGCCAATGAGAAAGGTGTCTGGCAGAAAATTGCCCAGATCGGTGGTGTGCTGGTCGGTGACGATGTCGAGATTGGCGTGAATACCGCTATCGACCGCGGCGCATTGGCCGATACCATTCTCGGTAATGGAGTGAAGCTCGACAACCAGATCCAGATCGCCCACAACGTTCAGGTCGGTGATCACACCGCCATGGCGGCCTGTGTCGGGATCTCCGGCAGCACCAAAATCGGCAAGCATTGCATGCTCGCTGGCGGTGTAGGGCTGGTGGGGCATATCGAAATTTGCGATAACGTTTTCATCACCGGGATGACCATGGTGACCCACTCGATTACCGAAAAGGGTTCCTATTCTTCCGGTACGGCCATGCAGCCAGCAGCCGAATGGCGCAAAAGCGCGGCTCGCATCCGTCAGCTCGATGACATCGCGCGGCGCCTGCGACAGCTGGAAAAGCAAGTAGGGGAAGTGACCCCTGACGGTAATGCTTCATCAGATGGCTGATACCATTTCCATATCAAGTGTGCACAGCCGCTAGACTGCCTCCTTGATTTGCTAGCGGAACGTGCGTCAGTCGCGCGCTCCCAATCTTTACATAGGCTTCCCCCCGAAATGATGGACATCAACGAGATTCGCGAATACCTGCCTCACCGTTACCCGTTCCTGCTGGTGGACCGGGTAGTGGAGCTGGATGTTGAAGGCAAGCGCATTCGCGCCTACAAGAATGTCAGCATCAACGAACCGTTCTTCAATGGTCACTTCCCCGCGCATCCAATCATGCCGGGTGTCTTGATCATCGAGGCCATGGCTCAGGCTGCCGGGATCCTTGGTTTCAAGATGCTCGACGTGAAACCGGCCGACGGCACCCTCTATTACTTCGTCGGTTCCGACAAGCTGCGCTTCCGCCAGCCGGTTCTGCCAGGCGATCAGTTGATCCTTGAAGCCAAGTTCATCAGCTGCAAGCGTCAGATCTGGAAGTTCGAATGCCAGGCTTCGGTCGATGGCAAGCCGGTCTGCTCCGCTGAAATCATCTGCGCGGAACGCAAACTATGAGTTTGATTGACCCTCGTGCAATCATCGATCCGACAGCCATTCTGGCTGACGGCGTCGAGGTCGGCCCGTGGTCGATCGTCGGCGCAGGTGTGGAAATCGGCGAGGGGACAGTCATCGGGCCGCACGTGATCCTCAAGGGCCCGACCCGAATCGGCAAGCACAATCGCATCTACCAGTTTTCCTCGGTGGGTGAGGACACACCTGACCTGAAGTACAAGGGCGAGGAAACCCGCCTGGTGATTGGTGATCACAACGTCATCCGTGAAGGCGTGACGATCCACCGTGGCACCATCCAGGATCGTTCGGAAACGACCCTGGGCGATCACAACCTGATCATGGCCTATGCCCACATCGGCCACGATAGCGTGATTGGCAACCACTGCATCCTGGTAAACAACACCGCGCTGGCGGGCCATGTGCATGTGGAGGACTGGGCCATCCTCTCCGGTTTTACCCTGGTTCACCAGTATTGCCACATCGGTGCCCACAGCTTCTCCGGCATGGGGACGGCGATCGGCAAGGATGTTCCAGCCTACGTCACGGTGTTTGGCAACCCTGCCGAAGCCCGTAGCATGAACTTCGAGGGCATGCGCCGTCGGGGGTTCAGCGAAGATGCGATCCACGCACTACGTCGTGCCTACAAGGTGGTGTACCGCCAGGGCCTGACCGTGGAGCAGGCGCTGGCCGAGTTGACAGAGCCGTCCGCCCAGTATCCGGAAGTGGCGGTGTTCCGTGACTCCATCCAGTCTTCGACTCGCGGCATCACCCGCTAACCATGGCTAATCTGCGTATTGCGCTGGTAGCGGGTGAGGCTTCCGGTGACATTCTGGGGGCGGGCCTCATGCGCGCGCTCAAGGCTCGTCACCCGGCCGTCGAGTTTATCGGTGTCGGTGGTCCGTTGATGCAGGCTGAAGGCCTGACCTCGTATTTCCCGATGGAACGTCTGTCCGTCATGGGCCTGGTGGAAGTGCTGGGCCGGCTGCGAGAGTTGCTGGCGCGGCGCAAGAAGCTGGTCGCCGACCTGATTGCCGCGAAACCCGATGTGTTCATCGGTATCGATGCGCCGGACTTCAACCTCAATATCGAACTCAAACTGCGTCAGGCCGGTATCAAGACCGTGCATTACGTCAGTCCGTCGGTGTGGGCCTGGCGACAGAAACGCGTGCTGAAGATTCGCGAAGGCTGCGACCTGATGCTCACGCTGTTTCCGTTCGAAGCCAGGTTCTACGAAGAGAAAGGCGTGCCGGTGCGGTTCGTCGGCCATACCCTGGCCGATGCCATTCCGCTCGAAGCCGATCGCGCGGCTGCGCGAGCCGAGCTCGGTTTGCCTGACGGGCCGCTGGTGGCGTTGATGCCTGGCAGCCGTGGCGGTGAAGTTGGCCGGCTGGGTGCGTTGTTTCTCGATACCGCGCAGCGCCTGCGGGCATTGCGCCCGGGTGTGCGGTTTGTCATGCCTTGCGCCAGTGCGCAACGTCGTGCACAGCTTGAAGAGCTGTTGGCCGGTCGCGACCTGCCACTGACCCTGCTCGATGGACAGTCGCATCTGGCCTTGGCAGCGTGCGATGCGGTGTTGATTGCTTCCGGTACCGCGACGCTTGAAGCATTGCTTTACAAGCGGCCGATGGTGGTCGCCTATCGCCTGGCGCCTCTGACGTTCTGGATTCTCAAGCGCATGGTGAAAAGCCCCTACATTTCGTTGCCGAACTTGTTGGCTCAGCGTCTGTTGGTGCCCGAGTTGTTGCAGGACGATGCCACGGTCGAAGCGCTGGCCCAGACCTTGTCGCCCTTGATCGAGGGTGGGGAAGAGCAGACCCGTGGTTTTGATGAAATTCACCGGACCCTGCGTCTGGATGCCTCCAACCAGGCTGCGGACGCAGTGCTGAAGCTGATCGGCCAAGTAGAATGAGTAAAACGAACATGCAGATGGGGCTGGACTTTACCTTGGTCGCTGAAGTCGAAGAGTTGGTTGCCGGCGTCGATGAAGTGGGTCGTGGCCCGCTCTGTGGCGCGGTAGTGACGGCGGCGGTGATTCTTGATCCGAACCGCCCGATCCTCGGCCTGAACGACTCGAAGAAACTCACCGAGGCCCGTCGCGAAAAGCTCTACGACGAAATCTGCGAAAAAGCCCTGAGCTGGTGCATCGCTCGCGCCGAAGTCGAGGAAATCGACGAACTGAATATCCTCCACGCCACCATGCTCGCCATGCAGCGTGCTGTCGCCGGGCTGCACATCCAGCCGAAACTGGCGATGATCGACGGCAACCGCTGCCCGAAACTGCCGATGCGTTCCGAGGCAGTGGTGAAGGGCGATAGCAAGGTTCCAGCCATCGCCGCCGCATCGATTCTGGCCAAGGTCAGTCGCGACCGGGAAATGGCCGCGTTCGAGTTGATCTACCCCGGCTACGGCATCGGTGGCCACAAGGGCTACCCGACACCCGTTCATCTGGAAGCGCTCGCCCGTCTTGGCCCGACCCCGATTCACCGGCGCTCCTTTGCTCCGGTGCGTCTGGCTTACGAGGCACGGGAAAGTCTCATCGAGAGTTAGTCGCAAGGCTGATTTTTTTTACCAAGGCCCGGTACAATCCGGGCCTTGTTGTTTTCATGACTTAACGCAGGATCACTATGCCGGCTTCATTCGTTCACCTACGCCTGCACACTGAATACTCCCTGGTCGACGGTCTGGTGCGGATCAAGCCGCTGGTCAAGACCCTGGTCGGCATGAACATGCCTGCCGTGGCGGTCACCGACCAGAACAACATGTGTTCCCTGGTCAAATTCTATAAAAACGCCATGGGTGCCGGGATCAAGCCGATCTGCGGCGCCGACCTGTGGCTGTCGAACAAGGATCCGGACAACCCGCTGAGCCGGATCAGCCTGCTGGTAATGAACGCCGAAGGCTATCGCAACCTCACCGAGCTGATTTCCCGCGGTTTTATCGAGGGACAGCGCAATGGCGCAATCATCATCGAGCGCGAATGGGTCGCTGAAGCCAGCGCCGGCTTGATCATGTTGTCGGCGGCCAAAGAAGGCGAGATCGGCCAGGCCATGCTCAGCGGCAACCCCGCCGAGGCTGAAACCCTGGCCCGCGAATGGATGGACGTGTTTCCGGATCGTTTCTACCTGGAGATCCAGCGCACCAACCGCCCCAACGATGAAGAACAGCTGCACGGTGCCGTGGCCCTGGCCGAGAAGCTCGGTGCGCCGCTGGTGGCGACCAACGACGTGCGTTTCATCAAGCAGGAAGACTTCGCCGCCCACGAAACCCGCGTCTGCATCGGTGAGGGCCGTGCCCTCGACGATCCGCGGCGCTCGAAGAATTACAGCGATCAGCAGTACCTCAAAAGCGCCGAGGAAATGGCCGAGCTGTTCAGCGACATTCCCGAAGCGCTGGAAAACACCGTCGAGATCGCCAAGCGCTGCAACATCGAAGTGAAGCTGGGTACGCACTTCCTGCCCAACTTCCCGATCCCCGATGGCATGACCATCGACGAGTACTTCCGCAAGGTGTCCTTCGATGGCCTGGAAGAGCGCCTTGCCGTCCTGCTGCCCAAGGACACCACCGAAGACTACGAAACCAAGCGTCAGGTCTATGTCGACCGGTTGAATTTCGAGCTGGATATCATCATCCAGATGGGCTTCCCCGGTTACTTCCTGATCGTGATGGACTTTATCCAGTGGGCCAAGAACAACGGCGTGCCGGTAGGTCCTGGCCGTGGGTCGGGTGCCGGATCGCTGGTGGCCTATGTGCAGAAGATCACCGACCTCGACCCGCTGGAATATGACCTGCTGTTCGAACGTTTCCTCAATCCGGAACGGGTATCGATGCCCGACTTCGACGTCGACTTCTGCATGGACGGTCGCGATCGGGTGATCGACTACGTGGCCGAGAAGTACGGCCGCAACGCGGTAAGCCAGATCATCACCTTCGGTTCCATGGCCGCCAAGGCTGTGGTCCGCGACGTGGCGCGGGTGCAGGGCAAGTCCTACGGCCTGGCGGACCGTCTGTCGAAGATGATCCCGTTCGAAGTCGGCATGACCCTGGAAAAGGCCTACGAGCAGGAGGAGATCCTGCGCGACTTCATCAAGGTCGATGAAGAAGCCGCGGAAATCTGGGAGATGGCCCGCAAGCTCGAAGGCGTTGTGCGTAACGTCGGCAAGCACGCCGGTGGCGTGGTGATCGCCCCGACCAAACTGACCGACTTCTCGCCGATCTATTGCGACGAAGCGGGCGATGGCCTGGTAACCCAGTTCGACAAGGACGACGTTGAAGCGGCCGGTCTGGTGAAGTTCGACTTCCTCGGTTTGCGGACCCTGACGATCATCGATTGGGCGCTGAAAACCATCAACCGCGACCGCGCCAAGGTCAACGAGCCACCGCTGGATATCGCGTTCATCCCGCTTGACGACAAGCCGACCTACACCTTGCTGCAAAAGGCCGAAACCACGGCGGTGTTCCAGCTTGAATCCCGGGGCATGAAGGAGCTGATCAAAAAGCTCAAGCCCGACTGCCTGGAAGACTTGATCGCACTGGTGGCCCTGTTCCGTCCGGGCCCGCTGCAATCGGGCATGGTGGACGACTTCATCAACCGCAAGCACGGTCGCGCCGAGCTGGCGTATCCGCACTCGGACTACCAGTACGAAGGCCTCAAGCCCGTACTGGCACCGACCTACGGCATCATCCTGTATCAGGAACAGGTGATGCAGATTGCCCAGGTCATGGCCGGTTACACCCTCGGTGGCGCGGACATGCTGCGTCGCGCCATGGGCAAGAAAAAACCCGAGGAAATGGCCAAGCAGCGCGGCGGTTTCATCGAAGGTTGCGCCACCAACAATATCGACGCGGACCTGGCCGGTAACATTTTCGACCTGGTGGAAAAATTCGCCGGTTACGGCTTCAACAAGTCCCACTCTGCCGCCTATGGCCTGGTGTCGTACCAGACCGCGTGGCTGAAGGCGCACTACCCGGCGCCGTTCATGGCTGCGGTACTCTCGGCGGATATGCACAACACCGACAAGGTCGTGACCTTGATCGAAGAAGTGCGGACGATGAAGCTGCGTCTCGACGCACCGGACGTCAATACCTCCGAGTTCAAGTTCACGGTGAACGACGAAGGCCGGATCATCTACGGCCTGGGTGCCATCAAGGGCGTGGGTGAGGGGCCGGTCGAGGCCATCACCGAAGCGCGTCTGGCGGGGCCGTTCAAGGATCTGTTCGATTTCTGCGCCCGGGTCGACCTCAAGCGCATCAACAAGCGCACCCTCGACGGTTTGATCCGCAGCGGTGCCCTGGATCGCCTAGGGCCGTACTTCCACGATGAGCAGAAAGCCTACCAGGCCAACATCGACCGCAATCGCGCGGTGCTGCTGACGGCCATGGAAGAAGCGATCAAGGCGGCCGAACAGACCGCGCGCACCCAGGACAGCGGTCACTCGGACCTGTTTGGCGGTCTGTTTGTCGAAGAAGACGCCGACGTCTACGCCAATCACCGCAAGGCCAAGGAGCTGACCCTCAAGGAGCGTCTCAAAGGCGAGAAAGATACCCTCGGCCTGTACCTGACCGGTCACCCGATTGACGAGTACGAGGGTGAAATCCGTCGCTTCGCCCGTCAGCGCATCATCGATCTAAAACCGGCGCGTGATACCCAGACCGTTGCCGGGATGATCATCGCCTTGCGGGTGATGAAGAACAAAAAGGGCGACAAGATGGGGTTCATCACCCTCGACGACCGCTCCGGACGGATCGAGGCCTCGCTTTTTTCCGAGGCGTTCCATTCGGCGCAGTCACTGTTGCAGACCGACGCGATGGTGGTGGTCGAAGGCGAGGTCAGCAATGACGACTTCTCCGGTGGCCTGAAATTGCGGGTCAAGCGGGTGATGAGCATGGAAGATGCGCGCACCAACCTGGCCGAAAGCCTGCGCCTGAAGCTGCATGCCAAGGATCTCAAGGGCGATCAGCTACGCTGGTTGGGCGAGTTGTTGAAGCGTCACCGCGGTGCGTGCCCGATCACCATGGACTACACCAGCCCTGATGCGAAGGCCTTGTTGCAGTTCGGCGAGGGCTGGCGGATCGATCCGGCGGATGCGTTGATTCAAGCCTTGCGTGACCAGTTCGGGCGAGACAACGTCTTCCTCCAATACCGTTGACGGTCAGTGCTATCAGATTGCCCTGACCCAAACCTGAATTTTTAATCTCGACCTCAACGCGCCTGTCCCTTAAGGTAGGGCGCGAATAGACAACCGGCCGGCCCAAGATTCCTTGGGACTCGACCCAAGACGGACGCCTATGAACCCGAATTTTCTAGATTTCGAACAGCCGATCGCCGACCTGCAAGCCAAGATCGAAGAGTTGCGCTTGGTCGGTAATGACAATTCGCTGAATATCGGCGATGAGATCTCCCGCCTGCAGGACAAGAGCAAAACGCTGACCGAAGACATTTTCGGCAAGCTGACCAGCTGGCAGATCGCACGCCTGGCACGTCACCCGAAACGTCCGTATACCCTGGACTACATCGAACACATCTTCACCGAGTTCGACGAACTGCACGGTGACCGTCACTTCTCCGACGACGCGGCCATCGTTGGCGGCATCGCCCGTCTGGACGACAAGCCGGTCATGGTCATCGGCCACCAGAAGGGCCGTGAAGTGCGCGAGAAGGTTCGCCGCAACTTCGGCATGCCGCGTCCGGAAGGCTACCGCAAGGCTTGCCGCCTGATGGAAATGGCCGAACGCTTCAAGATGCCGATCCTGACCTTCATCGACACCCCGGGTGCTTACCCTGGCATCGACGCTGAAGAGCGCAACCAGAGCGAAGCGATTGCCTGGAACCTGCGGGTGATGGCGCGCCTGAAAACCCCAATCATCGCCACCGTGATCGGTGAGGGTGGTTCCGGTGGTGCACTGGCAATCGGTGTCTGCGACCAGTTGAACATGCTGCAATACTCGACCTACGCGGTGATTTCGCCGGAAGGTTGCGCTTCGATTCTGTGGAAAACCGCCGAGAAGGCACCGGATGCCGCAGAAGCGATGGGCATCACCGCCGAGCGCCTCAAGGGCCTGGGCATCGTGGACAAGGTGATTGGCGAGCCATTGGGCGGCGCACACCGTGACCCGGCTGCTGCCGCTGCATCGATCCGCGCCGAGCTGAGCTCGCAGCTGGCGATGCTGAAGAAGTTCGACAACGACGCGCTGCTCAAGCGCCGTTACGATCGTCTGATGAGCTACGGTCTCTAACCGACCTCGCTGCACCCTGTAGGAGCTGCCGCAGGCTGCGATCTTTTGATCTTGTTTTTTAAATCAAGATCAAAAGATCGCAGCCTGCGGCAGCTCCTACAGGGCTCCATGAGAAGCGGTCAATCTCTATGAATCCTTCGAAGAGTGATCTGCCTTCCCGGCTTTTGCTGAATCTTGAGCCTTGGCGCCATGCTGCACATTGGCGAATTGCATTCTCCGGTGGTCTCGACTCCACCGTCCTGCTGCATCTGCTTGCCTATCTCGCAAACACCGAATCCCTCCCGAGCCTGAGCGCCATCCATATCCATCACGGTCTTCAGGTCGCGGCAGACGCATGGCCGCAACATTGTCAGTCGGTCTGCGACGAACTGGGCATCCCGTTGCAGGTGGAGCGGGTGACGGTGCAGCCGGGGGCGAGTGTGGAGCGGGCAGCGCGGGATGCGCGGTACGCAGTGTTCAGTTCGGTGACACAAACCGATGATGTGCTGCTGACCGCCCAGCACCGCGACGATCAGGCGGAAACCTTGTTGTTCCGTTTGTTGCGTGGGGCCGGCGTGCGCGGGCTGTCGGGTATGCCGCGTCAGCGCTCGTTGGGCAAGGGCCATCTGCTGCGGCCATTGCTCGACGTCACGCGGGTTGAGCTGGAGGCCTATGCCGACGAGCATGGCTTGAGCTGGATCGAGGATCCTTCAAACGAAGATCGGCAGTACTCACGCAACTACCTGCGGCATCAAGTCTTCCCCGCATTGACCCGGCGCTGGCCACAAGCGGTGGCAACCATGGCCCGCAGCGCGGCGCATCTGACTGAAGCGCAGGGGTTGCTCGAAGAACTGGCGGACATGGATTTGCGTAACGCCAACTCTGTCAGTGAATTCGCCTGGCTGGGCTTGCGATCCCTCGAGCTGGCGTCGCTTGCGCAACTCTCCGCTGCCCGCCAGCGCAATGCCTTGAGTCATTGGCTCGAACCGCTGACCCGCCTGCCGGACACTGACCATTGGTCGGGTTGGGAGGATTTGCGCGATGCCAGCGGCGATGCCTGCCCGGTGTGGCGGCTGGCCGATGGCGAGCTGCATCGGGCTGGCGGGCGGATCTGGTGGTTGTCCGGTCGCTGGCTGCGGCCTCTGCCCAGCGCAGGGGTGTGGCTGCATCCGGCTTCACCCCTGGTAATCCCGGACAACGGCATGCTGTCGCTCACCGGGCGAATCCCCGATGGCCCGTTACAGATCCGCTATCGTGAAGGGGGAGAGGTCATGGCTTTGCCAGATCGTGGCCATCGGGATCTGAAACGTTTGCTCAATGAAAACGGCGTACCGTCGTTCGTGCGCGGCAGATTGCCGCTGCTCTACAAAGACGGGCAATTGCTGGCGGTAGCGAACCTCAACGGGCTCGATGGTGGTGCGATCGGTAACTGGCATTTGCATTGGCAGCCACTGAACGAAGATCAAGGTTTGAGCTGAAAGGGGCTTTCCGGTAGACTACGCTCCCTTCTTGATACAACTTCTGTGGATTCGCCTGAATTGCAGGAGTTGCCGATTACCAAGCAGTCTTTGCTGGGCGATTCCAAAAAATGTGTAGCGAGCAACGAACCGGTGATTCATTTCCCGGTCTGTCCCAACGCGGCGGTTTTTTTGAAAGGTGCACTGTGATTAATGCAGGTGATCGGGGGCTTCGGCCTTCCTTCGCTTTCCCCGGCGGCTCGGACCGCTTTAACGCAGACTTCTAGGGTTTTTCATGACGCGCTACATATTCGTCACGGGCGGTGTTGTTTCTTCATTGGGGAAAGGCATTGCATCGGCATCATTGGCGGCCATCCTGGAGGCGCGGGGACTTAAGGTCACCATGCTGAAGCTGGACCCGTACATCAACGTCGACCCGGGCACCATGAGCCCGTTCCAGCACGGTGAAGTGTTCGTCACCCACGACGGCGCCGAGACAGACCTGGACCTGGGCCACTACGAGCGGTTCATCCGCACGACCATGACCCAGAACAACAACTTCACCACCGGCCGTGTCTACGAACACGTGCTGCGCAAAGAGCGCCGTGGTGACTACCTGGGTGCAACCATCCAGGTGATCCCGCACATCACCGACGAAATCAAGCGCCGCATCATCAAGGGTGCCGGCGACGCAGACGTGGCCATGGTCGAGATCGGTGGCACCGTGGGTGACATCGAGTCGCAACCGTTCCTCGAGGCGATCCGCCAACTGCGTTTCGAAGTCGGCGCCAAGCGCGCGATGCTGATGCACCTGACACTGGTGCCGTACATCGCCACTGCCGGTGAAACCAAGACCAAGCCAACCCAGCACTCGGTGAAGGAACTGCGTTCCATCGGCCTGCAACCAGACGTGCTGGTCTGCCGCTCCGACCACCCGATCGATGTGTCGTCGCGTCGCAAGATCGCGCAGTTCACCAACGTTGAAGAACGTGCGGTGATCGCGCTGGAAGACGCCGATACTATCTACAAGATCCCGGGCATCCTGCACTCCCAGGGCCTGGACGATTTCGTCGTCGAGCGCTTCGGCCTGCAATGCGGCGGTGCCGATCTGTCCGAGTGGGAAGCCGTGGTCGACGCCAAGCTCAACCCTGAGCACGAAGTCACCATCGCCATGGTCGGCAAGTACATGGAGCTGCTGGACGCCTACAAGTCGCTGATCGAAGCGATGAGTCACGCCGGCATCAGCAACCGTACCAAGGTCAACCTGCGCTACATCGATTCCGAAGATATCGAGAACCAGGGCACCGCACTGCTCGAAGGCGTCGACGCCATCCTGGTACCTGGCGGCTTCGGTCTGCGTGGCGTTGAAGGCAAGATCACTGCCGTCCAATACGCTCGCGAAAACAAGGTTCCATACCTGGGTATCTGCCTGGGCATGCAAGTGGCCGTTATCGAGTTCGCCCGTAACGTGATGGGCTGGAAAGACGCCAACTCCACCGAGTTCGATCGTGCAAGCGGCCACCCGGTCGTGGGCCTGATCACCGAGTGGGAAGATGCCACCGGCGCGGTCGAAACCCGTACCGAAGCTTCCGATCTGGGCGGCACCATGCGCCTGGGTGCGCAGGATTGCCTGCTGGAGCCGGGTTCCCTGGTTCATGGTTGCTACGGCAAGGACGTGATCGTCGAGCGTCACCGTCATCGCTACGAAGTGAACAACAACCTGCTGCCGCAAATCATGGAAGCCGGTTTGAAAATCTCCGGTCGTTCCGGGGATGGCGCACTGGTTGAAGTGGTTGAAGCACCGGATCATCCATGGTTCGTCGCTTGCCAGTTCCACCCTGAGTTCACCTCGACGCCACGCGACGGTCATCCGCTGTTCAGCGGTTTCGTCAAGGCTGCGTTGGCTCAACACCAGAAGAAGGCGTAACCCCGATGGCACAGAAGATCATCCGCGTCGGCGACATCGAGATTGCCAACGACAAACCCATGGTGCTGTTCGGCGGCATGAACGTGCTGGAAAGCCGTGACATGGCCATGCAGGTTTGCGAAGAGTATGTGAAGGTCACCGAAAAGCTCGGTATCCCTTACGTGTTCAAGGCCAGTTTCGACAAGGCGAACCGGTCTTCTGTGACCTCCTATCGTGGTCCTGGCCTGGAAGAGGGCATGCGCATCTTCCAGGACATCAAGCAAGCCTTTGGCGTGCCGGTCATCACCGACGTCCACGAGCCTGACCAGGCCGCGGTCGTCGCTGAAGTCTGCGACATCATCCAGTTGCCGGCCTTCCTGTCGCGCCAGACCGACCTCGTGGTCGCGATGGCCAAAACGGGCGCCGTGATCAACATCAAGAAAGCCCAGTTCCTCGCCCCTCAGGAAATGAAGCACATCCTGAACAAGTGCGTGGAAGCGGGTAATGACCAGTTGATTCTCTGCGAGCGTGGTTCGAGCTTCGGCTACAACAACCTGGTCGTCGACATGCTCGGCTTCGGCATCATGAAGCAGTTCGAATACCCGGTGTTCTTCGACGTGACCCACGCGCTGCAAATGCCTGGCGGTCGCTCCGATTCCGCCGGCGGTCGTCGCGCCCAGGTCACCGACCTGGCGAAGGCCGGCATGAGCCAATCGCTGGCCGGCCTGTTCCTGGAAGCCCACCCGGATCCGGACAACGCCAAATGTGACGGTCCTTGCGCCTTGCGCCTGGACAAACTGGAGCCATTCCTGGCCCAGCTCAAAGCCCTGGACGAACTGGTGAAGAGTTTTCCGACGGTAGAAACCGCGTAATCCTCAATTCTCCGGTAAAGTACCGCACGATTTAACGCCCAGGCCCTCGGGCCTGAGCCTTGTCGTCTGCAAGACTGCCCGCTGCACCTCGCTTGCCGACGATCAAAGATTTCCTACAGCTGCGTCGTTTTCGTCAACTTTGGAGTGTTTACAACAATGGCTAAAATCGTCGACATCAAAGGTCGTGAAGTTCTCGACTCCCGTGGCAATCCCACCGTGGAAGCGGATGTGCTTCTCGATAACGGCATCATCGGCAGCGCCTGCGCGCCGTCCGGTGCTTCCACTGGCTCGCGTGAAGCGCTCGAGCTGCGTGATGGCGACAAGAGCCGTTACCTGGGCAAGGGTGTTCTGAAGGCCGTAGCCAACATCAACGGTCCGATCAAAGACCTGTTGAAAGGCATGGACCCAAGCGACCAGAAAGCGCTCGATCTGGCAATGATCAAGCTCGACGGTACTGAAAACAAAGGTTCCCTGGGCGCCAACGCGATCCTCGCCGTTTCCCTGGCTGCCGCCAAGGCCGCAGCACAGGACCAGGACCTGCCGCTGTATGCTCACATCGCCAACCTGAACGGCACCCCGGGTGTCTACTCGATGCCGGTTCCGATGATGAACATCATCAACGGCGGCGAGCACGCCGATAACAACGTCGACATCCAGGAATTCATGGTTCAGCCGGTTGGCGCCAAGTCTTTCTCGGAAGGTCTGCGCATGGGCACCGAGATTTTCCACCACCTCAAAGCCGTACTGAAGGCCCGTGGCCTGAGCACTGCCGTCGGTGACGAAGGTGGTTTCGCGCCGAACCTGGCTTCCAACGAAGACGCTTTGAAAGTGATCTCCGAAGCCGTGGCCAACGCCGGTTACAAGCTGGGCACCGACGTGACCCTGGCCCTGGACTGCGCGGCCAGCGAATTCTACGAAGACGGCAAGTACAACCTGTCCGGCGAAGGCCAGGTGTTCACCGCCGAAGGTTTCGCTGACTACCTCAAAGGCCTGACCGAGCGTTATCCGATCATCTCCATCGAAGATGGCCTGGACGAGTCCGACTGGGCTGGCTGGAAGATCCTCACCGACAAGATCGGCGAGAAGACCCAACTGGTAGGCGACGACCTGTTCGTCACCAACACCAAGATCCTGAAAGAAGGCATCGACAAGAAGATCGCCAACTCGATCCTGATCAAGTTCAACCAGATCGGCACCCTGACCGAAACCCTGGAAGCCATCCAGATGGCCAAGGCTGCCGGTTACACCGCCGTGATCTCGCACCGCTCCGGCGAAACCGAAGATTCGACCATTGCCGACCTGGCCGTGGGCACCTCGGCTGGCCAGATCAAGACCGGTTCCCTGTGCCGTTCCGATCGCGTTTCCAAGTACAACCAACTGCTGCGTATCGAAGAGCAGTTGAACGGCAAGGCCAAGTACAACGGTCGCGGCGAATTCCGCGGCTGAGTAAGTACGTGGTAAAAAAGACACCGGATTGTGTCGGAAAAATCGCTACAGCGACGTTTTTGCCACTAATCTGATGCCTTATCAGCACAAGCCTGGTTCTTCCAGGCTTCGTGCTATCAGAAGCTTCACGTTTGGCATGGCTGTCTTTTTTCACTGGATACCTGATATTCGATGCGCAGTCCCAATTGGTTGTTCCTCATCTTGCTTTTGTTGCTGGCTGGCCTGCAGTACCGCCTGTGGGTGGGAAACGGCAGTCTGGCGCAAGTGGCCGAGTTGACGCAGCAGATCGCGGATCAGCAAGCTGAGAACCAGACATTGCTGGAGCGCAATCGGGTAATGGACGCCGAAGTCAGTGAGTTGAAAAAGGGCATGGAGACCGTTGAAGAACGGGCTCGCCATGAACTGGGCATGGTCAAGGATGGTGAAACCCTTTACCAGCTGGCGCAATGAACCAGACGTTACCGGCCTTCTGGGCCGTGATTCCTGCCGCGGGCGTCGGTGCCCGTATGGCCGCGGACCGTCCCAAGCAATACTTGCATCTGGGCGGGCGCACTATTCTCGAACACAGCCTCGGCTGTTTCCTTGATCATCCTTGCCTGAAAGGCCTGGTGGTCAGTCTTGCTGTCGACGATCCTTATTGGCCGAACCTGGCGTGTGCCAGAGATCCGCGTATTGCCCGGGTCGAAGGCGGTTCCGAACGTTCCGGGTCGGTGCTCAATGCCTTGCTGCACCTGCATGCGCAGGGCGCTGATAATGAGGATTGGGTACTGGTTCACGATGCCGCACGGCCGAACCTAAGTCGTGACGATCTGGACAAGCTGCTGGCTGAACTGGCTGACGACCCTGTCGGCGGACTGCTGGCGGTTCCGGCACGGGATACGCTCAAACGGGTCGACAAGCACGGTCGTGTGCTCGAAACCGTGGATCGCAGTGTGATCTGGCAGGCCTACACGCCGCAGATGTTTCGCCTTGGGGCGTTGCATCGGGCATTGGCGGACAGCCTGGTGGCCGATGCCGTTATTACCGACGAAGCTTCGGCCATGGAGTGGGCCGGTTCGGCACCACGCCTGATCGAAGGGCGGTCCGATAACCTCAAGGTGACGCGTCCCGAAGATCTTGAATGGTTGAGGCAGCGTTGGGCTAATCGTCGTTAAAAGATCGCAGCCTGCGGCAGCTCCTACAGGGATCGGGTACGGATCCCCCCTGTAGGAGCTGCCGCAGGCTGCGATCTTTTAATCTCAAACCCGATACTCCGGCCGCTCGGCCAACCCTTCCTTCAAAAAATCCACCAACTTGCGCACCTTCGGCGACAAATGCCGTTGCTGTGGATAAAGAGCCCAAACCGCGGTGTTCGGCGGTTGAAGCGCCTCCAGCAGCGAAATCAATGCGCCGCTCTTCAAATGCTCCAGCACGTAATAGTCCGGCAACTGACACAGCCCCACGCCCTGTAGCGCCGCGTCCAGTACCGCTTGCCCACTATTGCAGCGCCAGTTTCCCTGGACTCGCTGGGAAAATTCCCGCCCGTTCTGTTCCAGTTGCCAGAGATCCGAACTGCCGACAAGGCAGTTGTGGCGGCTCAGTTCCGACAGGCTGTGCGGCCGGCCGTAGCGCTCAAGGTAGGAGGGTGATGCACAGAGAAACATGCGCCGTGGCGCGAGGCGGGTGGCCACCAGCCGTGAATCCTGTAAGCGCCCGAGGCGGATCGCCAGATCGAGGCCATCATGTACCAGGTCGAGTTGCCGGTTGGTCAATTCGATATCGATGCGCAGCTGCGGATACAGCCCCATGAAACGGGTCACCAGCGGCACGATGAAGCGTTCACCGTAAGCCACGGCGCACGTCATGCGCAGCATGCCTTTGGGTTCGCTGGTCAAGTCGCCCACCGCGCGCAGCGCCTCTTCGCGGCCGTCCTGCAAGCGTTGGCAATGTTGCAGGAAAGTTTGCCCGGCCTCGGTCAGCGCGACCCGGCGAGTGCTGCGGTAGAGCAAACGGGTTTGCAGGCGCTCTTCGAGGCGGACGATTTGTCGACTGATATGGGAGGACGAAACCCCCAGGCGTTCCGCCGCAGCGGTGAACTGGTTGCACTCGGCAACGGCGACAAACTCGTCGATCCCTTCCCAGCGGTTTTCGGACATCGATGATTATCCCTGTGTGGCAATAATATTTTGCATTTGCGTCGATTATTCATCGATGGGCCGTGTATTACACTCCCTGTCTCGTTTTTATTCACTGGAGAGCCATCATGATCAAGTCGCGCGCCGCCGTTGCCTTCGAGGCCAAGAAACCCCTCGAAATCGTTGAAGTCGATGTCGCCATGCCCAAGGCGGGCGAAGTCTTGCTGCGCGTGGTGGCCTCTGGTGTCTGCCATACCGATGCCTACACCTTGTCCGGCGCTGATCCGGAAGGCATCTTCCCGTCGATCCTCGGTCACGAAGGCGGGGCGATCGTTGAAGCCATCGGCGAAGGGGTGACTTCCGTGGCGGTAGGCGACCATGTGATCCCGCTGTACACCCCGGAATGTCGCCAGTGCAAATTCTGCCTGTCGGGCAAGACCAACCTCTGCCAGGCGATTCGCGCGACCCAGGGCAAAGGCTTGATGCCGGACGGCACTTCGCGTTTTTCCTACAAGGGCGAAACGATTTTCCACTACATGGGCACTTCGACCTTTTCCGAGTACACCGTACTTCCGGAGATTTCCGTTGCGAAAATCGCCAAGGACGCGCCACTGGAAAAAGTCTGCCTGCTGGGCTGCGGTGTCACTACCGGTATCGGTGCCGTGCTCAACACCGCCAAGGTGAAACCGGGTGATACCGTGGCCATTTTCGGCCTCGGCGGCATCGGTCTGTCGGCTGTGATTGGCGCGGTCAAAGCCAAGGCTGCCCGCATCATCGCCATCGACATCAACCCGGCGAAGTTCGAGATCGCCAAACAGCTGGGTGCAACCGATTGCGTGAACCCGAAAGACTTCGATCGTCCGATCCAGGAAGTCATCGTCGACATGACCGACGGCGGCGTCGACTTCTCCTTCGAGTGCATCGGCAACGTGCAACTGATGCGCGCGGCACTGGAGTGCTGCCACAAGGGTTGGGGCGAGTCGGTCATCATCGGTGTTGCCGGTGCCGGCCAGGAAATCTCCACCCGTCCGTTCCAGTTGGTCACCGGCCGCGTCTGGCGCGGTTCGGCGTTCGGCGGTGTGCGTGGCCGTACCGAGTTGCCGAGCTATGTGGAAATGGCCGAGACCGGTGAGATTCCGCTGGATACCTTCATCACCCACACCATGGGCCTGGAAGATATCAACAAAGCGTTTGACCTGATGCATGAAGGAAAAAGCATCCGCTCCGTCATCCATTTCTGAGGTCTGTCATGAGCCTGGAAAACATCTCCTGCCAGAAAAGCTTCGGTGGCTGGCACAAACGCTATCGCCATCGCTCACAAGTGCTTGGCTGCGACATGGTGTTCGCCGTCTATCTGCCGCCGCAGGCGGAGCAGGGCGGCAAGCTGCCGGTGCTGTACTGGTTGTCCGGCCTGACCTGCACCGACGAGAACTTCATGCAGAAGGCCGGCGCCATGCGCATGGCCGCCGAGTTGGGGCTGATCATCGTCGCACCGGACACCAGCCCTCGCGGTCCTGATGTGCCGGGCGATCCGGATGGTGCCTGGGACTTCGGCCTCGGCGCCGGGTTTTATCTGAATGCCACCCAGGAACCCTGGTCGCGACACTATCGGATGCATGACTACGTTGTGCAGGAATTGCCGACATTGGTTGAAGCCCATTTCCCGGCGTCGGACAAGCGTGGCATCAGCGGACATTCCATGGGCGGCCACGGCGCGCTGGTCTGTGCGTTGCGCAATCCAGGGCGTTATCGTTCGGTATCGGCGTTCTCGCCCATCAACAATCCGATGGATTGTCCCTGGGGGCAGAAAGCCTTCTCCCGCTACCTGGGAGAGGACCGTTCGAAATGGCGTGAATGGGATGCCTGCGCGTTGATTGCCGAGGCTGATGAAAAGTTGCCGCTGCTGGTCGACCAGGGGGATCGCGACGATTTTCTCTCCACCCAGCTCAAGCCTGAAGCCTTGCAACAGGCGACCAAACTGGCCGGTCATCCGCTGACGTTGCGCCTGCAACCGGGCTATGACCACAGCTATTTCTTCATCGCCAGTTTCATCGAAGAGCACTTGCGGCATCACGCGCATGCTCTGGTTGGCTAATGCAGGTAGAATCACGCCCTGACAAAAATCGGGGCGTTTTTTTATGCGTATTGGCCACGGCTATGATGTGCACCGTTTCGCTGAAGGCGATTTCATCACTCTGGGCGGCGTGCGCATTGCACACAGCTTCGGGCTGCTCGCCCACTCTGACGGTGACGTCCTCTTGCACGCCTTGAGCGATGCCTTGCTCGGCGCCGCGGCGCTGGGCGACATCGGCAAGCATTTCCCGGATACCGACCCGCAATTCAAGGGCGTCGACAGCCGTGAGCTGTTGCGTCACGTCGTCGCGCTAGTCCATGCCAAGGGCTGGAAAGTCGGCAACGTCGACAACACCATCGTCGCCCAGGCGCCGAAAATGGCCCCGCATATCGAATCGATGCGCGCGCTGATTGCCGCGGATCTTCAAGTAGAGTTGGATCAAGTGAACGTGAAAGCTACCACCACCGAAAAGCTCGGCTTTGTCGGTCGCGAAGAGGGCATTGCCGTGCACTCCGTTGCCTTGTTGCTGCGCGCATGAACGAACTGCAATTGCTCGGCCCGCGGGCTTACGGTGAAGCCCTCGGCACGGCCGTCCTGAAAGCGATCGCGGAAGATTTCCAGGTCGACGAAGTCCTCGACATTCCCCTCAGTGGCGAAGGCGAGCACCTGTGGATCTGGGTGGAAAAGCGCGGCCTGAATACTGAAGAGGCGGCGCGACGGATTGCCAAGGCTGCGGGCGTGCCTTTGCGTACCGTCAGTTATGCCGGGCTCAAGGACCGTCAGGCGTTGACTCGCCAGTGGTTCAGCGTTCAGCTGCCGGGCAAGGCCGACCCTGATCTGAAAGCCGCGGAAAACGATACGCTGAAGATCCTCAAGACCGCTCGCCACAAGCGCAAGCTGCAACGTGGCGCGCACTCTGCCAACGGCTTCACCTTGCGCCTGACGCAGTTCGCCGGTGACAAGCCTGCGCTTGAAGAGCGCCTGCAACTGATCGCCAGACAAGGCATCCCCAATTATTTCGGCGCCCAGCGTTTCGGCCATGACGGCGGCAACGTCGTCGATGCTCGCGCCTGGGCCGCGCGCAAGGCCTTGCCGGAACAGCGCAACGTGCGCTCGCGGCTGCTCTCCACGGCGCGCAGTTTTCTGTTCAATCAGGTCTTGGCCGCACGTGTCGCCGACGGCACCTGGCAGCGTGCCCAGGTGGGCGATCTGCTGGCGTTCACCGACAGCCGCAGCTTTTTCCCGGCGGGCGAGGCCGAGTGCAGCGACCCGCGCCTGGCGATTCTCGATCTGCACCCGACCGGTCCGCAGTGGGGCGAAGGTGACTCGCCGGCCACGGGCGCTGTCCATGAACTGGAGCAGGCCATCGCCGCACGCGAAGCGGATTTGCGTGATTGGCTGATCAACGCCGGTATGAGCCACGAACGTCGCATCCTGCGGCTGCCCATTGGCGGGTTGACGTGGCATTATCCCGAGCCTGACATTCTGCAACTGGAATTCGTCCTGCCGGCCGGATGCTTCGCCACCGTATTGGTGCGTGAGCTTGTTGATCTGGTGCCGGTGGGGCAGACGGACAGCCCATGCGTATTCTGATTTCTAACGACGATGGGGTAACAGCACCCGGTCTCGCCGCGCTTTATGCTGCGCTGGCGGATTACACCGAGTGCGTGGTTATCGCCCCGGACCAGGACAAGAGCGGCGCCAGCAGTTCGCTGACGCTCGACCGTCCGTTGCACCCGCAAACCCTGGCCAACGGCTTTATCAGCCTCAACGGCACGCCAACCGATTGTGTGCACCTGGGCCTCAACGGCCTGCTGGAGCGCGAAGCGGACATGGTGGTTTCCGGTATCAACCTGGGTGCGAACCTGGGGGACGATGTCCTGTATTCCGGCACGGTGGCGGCGGCCCTTGAGGGGCGTTTCCTGAAACGCCCTTCGTTTGCCTTTTCGCTGGTCTCACGCCAGGTAGAGAACCTTCCCACAGCTGCCCATTTCGCGCGCAAGCTGGTCGAAGCCCATGCCGAGCTGGATCTGCCACCGCGAACGGTACTGAATGTGAACATTCCCAATTTGCCGCTGGACCGTATTCGCGGTATTCAGTTGACTCGCCTGGGGCATCGCGCCCGAGCCGCAGCACCGATGAAGGTGGTAGATCCGCGGGGCAAGTCCGGTTACTGGATCGCCGCGGCGGGGGATGCCGAGGACGGTGGTCCGGGGACCGATTTCCATGCGGTGATGCAGGGATATGTTTCGATCACGCCGCTGCAGCTGGATCGCACGTTCAATGATGCCTTCAGGAGTCTGGACGGCTGGCTGGAGGGGCTGAGCTGATGGGTCGCGAACAAGACGATATGCTGCGTCGCGGTATCGGCATGACCTCCCAGCGAACCCGGGAGCGGCTCATCCAGCGCCTGTATGAAGAAGGCATCTCCAACGCGAAGGTGCTGGAGGTCATTCGCCGGACCCCGCGTCACCTGTTCGTCGACGAAGCGCTGGCGCACCGTGCCTATGAAGACACCGCGCTGCCGATTGGCAACAACCAGACCATCTCCCAGCCTTATATGGTGGCGCGCATGAGCGAGCTGCTGCTGGAGGCCGGTCCTCTCGACAAGGTGCTGGAAATTGGCACCGGGTCGGGTTATCAGACGGCGGTGCTGTCGCAACTGGTCGAGCGAGTGTTCTCGGTCGAGCGCATCAAGGTTCTGCAGGATCGGGCAAAGGAACGTCTGGTCGAACTGAACCTGCGCAACGTGGTGTTCCGCTGGGGCGATGGTTGGGAAGGTTGGCCGGCACTGGCGCCGTACAACGGGATTATCGTCACTGCCGTGGCGACCGATGTGCCCCAGGCATTGCTTGACCAGCTGGCACCCGGAGGCCGAATGGTGATCCCGGTGGGGGCCGGCGAAGTCCAGCAATTGATGCTGATCATCCGTGAGGAACAAGGTTTTTCCAGGCATGTTCTGGGGGCTGTGCGCTTCGTGCCATTGCTCAATGGGCCATTGGCCTGAGCATTTGTTTCGACGCGCTGAATTCTCTTCGATTGCCTTTGTCTTACAGCGGCATCGATTGTTTCAACGGGATTCATCTTCAGGCAGCAAACGTGTGCGCGACAGCGATTCGCCACATTAAAGGTAAAGCGTGCACGGCCCGTTATACTTGCGACAGTTCATGCCGGACTCCGGTATTTCACATTTTCAGCCACCACAGAGGGAGCGGCGGGTGAGTCTCACAGTCATTGCGCAGCGTATGAGTAAAACGAGCTTTCAGCGCCTGGTGACTGGCCTTGTCTTGAGTACATTGCTGGTCGGTTGTTCCAGCAATAAATCCAGTGATGTTCGTGTCGTGGATCGCAACAATGCCGCGGCTCAGCGTCCGGCGGTCACCACCGGGCAATACGTGGTGCGTCCCAAGGACACGCTGTTTTCCATTGCCTTCCGTTACGGCTGGGACTACAAGGCCCTGGCGGCCCGAAACAATATTCCAGCGCCCTACACCATTCATCCGGGTCAGACGATTCGCTTTGACGGTCGTACCGATTCAACGTCGACGGCGGTGGTCGGTTCGTCCAGTTCAACACCTTCGTCGTCGAGTAAAACCACGGTCATCCGTCGTTCGGCAAACGGTACGACCACCAGCACAACGACGGTTGTACCGTCCGTCGCGAGCAAGCCTGCCCCCGCTCCGTTGCCTCCCCCGGGGCCAGCCCCGACCGGCTGGGGATGGCCATCTAATGGCATTCTCATTGGAAAATTCTCTTCAAACGGTAGTTTGAATAAAGGAATTGATATCGCCGGAGATTTGGGACAGCCTGTTTTAGCTGCGTCTGATGGGACGGTGGTATACGCCGGGAGTGGCTTAAGGGGCTACGGCGAATTAGTGATCATCAAGCACAGTGAAACCTACGTCAGTGCCTACGGACATAACCGCAGGCTGTTGGTTCGGGAGGGGCAGCAGGTCAAGGTCGGACAGACAATTGCCGAAATGGGGTCAACGGGTACAGACCGGGTGAAACTGCATTTTGAGATTCGCCGCCAAGGTAAACCTGTAGATCCGCTGCAATTCCTGCCACGTCGTTGATCGCTTACCAGCCTGTTCCGTCGCGTAGAGGGGACAGGCTCCAGCGTTGCCAGGGAGAAAGGCGCCGCTTGAGCTTGAGGTCGAACTCACCAAAGGACTATAACAATGGCTCTCAGTAAAGAAGTGCCGGAGTTTGACATCGACGATGAGGTTCTCCTGATGGAGAGCGGCATCGATACGGATTCGATGTCGAATGATGAAGGGGCGGCTCCACCTTCCGTTCGTGCCAAATCCAAACACTCCGCATCGTTGAAACAACACAAGTACATTGACTACACGCGGGCACTCGATGCAACGCAGTTGTATCTCAATGAAATTGGTTTTTCTCCCCTGCTATCACCCGAAGAAGAAGTTCATTTTGCGCGCCTGTCGCAAAGTGGCGATCCGGCCGGGCGCAAGCGCATGATTGAAAGCAACCTGCGACTGGTGGTGAAAATCGCCCGACGCTATGTCAATCGTGGGCTGTCGCTGCTGGACCTGATCGAAGAGGGCAACCTCGGCTTGATCCGGGCGGTAGAGAAGTTCGATCCGGAACGCGGCTTCCGCTTCTCGACCTACGCGACCTGGTGGATTCGCCAGACCATCGAACGCGCAATCATGAATCAGACCCGGACCATCCGGCTGCCGATCCATGTGGTCAAAGAGCTGAATGTGTACCTGCGGGCTGCGCGGGAACTGACGCAAAAACTCGACCATGAACCCTCACCCGAAGAAATCGCCAACCTGCTGGAAAAACCGGTGGGAGAGGTCAAGCGCATGCTCGGCCTTAACGAGCGGGTTTCCTCCGTCGACGTCTCGCTGGGTCCGGATTCGGATAAAACCCTGCTCGACACCCTGACTGACGACCGCCCGACCGATCCATGCGAACTCTTGCAGGATGACGACCTGTCCCAGAGCATCGATCAATGGCTCTCGGAGCTGACCGACAAGCAACGCGAGGTGGTTGTACGCCGCTTCGGCCTGCGCGGTCATGAAAGCAGCACCCTTGAAGATGTCGGCCTGGAAATCGGCCTGACCCGTGAGCGGGTCCGGCAGATTCAGGTGGAAGGCTTGAAGCGACTGCGCGAGATCCTGGAAAAAAATGGTCTGTCGAGTGAGTCGCTGTTCCAATAAGGCATTCACTGCGATGGCATGAAAAACCCCGACTGGCTCGGGGTTTTTTATTGCCTGACCAAAAGACCGAATCCCCTCCGGATTTTGGTTTCGTGCTGTAAGCCCAGGCTTACACTTGCGTAAGTGTTCGTTATTTTTACACCCTGGCAATCGTCCATGTTGAACGCCTTTCGTTTTTATCTTTTTGATTTATATGGCTATTTTTTATTATTAATGACGTGTGACAGCTGGGTTTCGTGCCAAGGGGCGATTGATCCCCCAGGGGAACACTCTAATATTGAGGTTGTGTCGACGGACAGACACGTCCTTCAAGGATGAGGGATATGGAAATCGCAGGACGCGATTCATCAGGATGATGAAAAGGAATACAGGGAATAGGGAAAAAATGTGGGCGGGTCAAACCGCCCCTTTTTTTGCCCGCAGAAAAGCAAAAAGGCCCTTGTGGGGCCTTTTTCGCGAACGCGGGGGTAATCAGCGTTCGAGGTCTGCGATCTTGCCTGGCTTGCCATCCCATTCTGCGGAATCGGGCATTGGATCCTTGCGTTCGGTGATGTTTGGCCAGATATCGGCCAACTCAGCGTTCAGCTCGATGAAGTTCTCCATGCCGGCCGGAACCTCATCTTCGGAGAAGATAGCCACGGCAGGGCATTCAGGTTCGCACAACGCGCAATCGATGCACTCATCCGGGTGAATCACCAGGAAATTCGGGCCTTCGTAAAAGCAGTCCACCGGACAGACTTCTACGCAGTCGGTGTACTTGCACTTGATGCAGTTGTCGGTGACGACGAAGGTCATTTCTAATTTTCTCCTCAGGCGCGGCTTGCTGCGCCCCTTCTCGTAGGGGTCGCCAGGTTCGGGAGCGATAGTCTGCTGGCCAGGCTATTAGCCAGCAGCATCCCAAACCGCGCGAGATTCTAACAGCTTGCAAGCCGCTGCGTTAGATCCGTGTCTTCAGTGTATAGAGCAATTCGAGCGCACGCCGTGGTGTCATGTCGTCTAGATCGAGCTTGGCCAGGTCATCCAGCACCGGGTGCGGCAGACTGGCGAACATGTCGCTTTGCTGTGGAGCCGCCGGTTTACCTTTGGTCGGTGCTGGCGACTCATGGGGCAGGGCGGTGTCTTCCAGGCGGCTCAAATGCTCGCGGGCGCGGGTAATGACTTCGGTCGGTACACCTGCCAGCTGTGCCACGGCCAGGCCATAACTCTGGCTGGCCGGCCCCGGCAGCACGTGGTGCAGGAACACGATGCGTTCATTGTGCTCGGTGGCATTGAGGTGCACGTTGGCCACCAGCGGCTGGGCCTCCGGCAGGACGGTCAGTTCGAAGTAGTGGGTGGCGAACAGCGTGTAGGCACGCAGATGCGCCAGGCGTTCGGCCGCCGCCCAGGCCAGCGACAGGCCGTCGAAGGTGCTGGTGCCGCGCCCGACTTCGTCCATCAACACCAGGCTGCGCTCGGTGGCGTTGTGCAGAATGTTCGCGGTTTCGCTCATTTCCACCATGAAGGTCGAGCGCCCGCCGGCCAGGTCATCGCTGGAACCGATCCGGGTGAAGATGCGGTCGACCAGCGACAATTCGCAACTGGCCGCCGGCACGAAGCTGCCGATGTGCGCCAGCAGCACAATCAGAGCGGTCTGACGCATGTAGGTGGATTTACCGCCCATGTTCGGGCCGGTGATCACCAGCATGCGCGTGTTGTCGTCCAGGCTCAGGTCGTTGGCCACGAACGGGGTGGTCAGCACTTGCTCGACCACCGGATGGCGGCCCTGGCTGATGCGCATGCACGGTTCGCTGACGAAGCGCGGGCAGTTCAGGTCGAGGTTCAGTGCACGCTCGGCTAGGTTGCTCAAGACGTCCAGTTCGGCCAGGGCACCGGCGGTGTCCTGCAAGGGTGGCAGCTGGGCGATCAGGTCTTCGAGCAGCGCTTCGTACAGCATCTTCTCGCGGGCCAGGGCACGGCTCTTGGCTGACAATGCCTTGTCTTCGAACGCTTTGAGTTCCGGCGTAATGAAACGCTCGGCACCTTTGAGCGTCTGGCGGCGAATATAGTCGGCGGGTGCCGACTCCGCCTGCTTGCTTGGCAACTCGATGAAGTAACCGTGAATGCGGTTGTAGCCGACCTTCAGGTGCGACAGGCCGGTGCGGGCCTTTTCCCGTGCTTCTAGGTCGATCAGGAATTGCCCGGCGTTTTCGCTGAGCGATTGCAGCTCGTCGAGTTCGCTGTCGTAGCCGGTTTTCAGTACGCCGCCGTCCCGAATGACCGCGGGCGGGTTGTCGATGATGGCCTTCTCCAGCAGGGCCGCCAGTTCCGGGTAGGTACTGGTGATGCTGGCGAGTTGCTGGAGGTGCGGGGCTTCGAGCTCTGTCATTGCCACTTGCAGTTCCGGCAGTGCGCCGAGGGCGTCACGCAAGCGGGCGAGGTCGCGCGGGCGGGCGTTGCGCAGGCCGATCCGCGCAAGAATCCGCTCGATGTCACCGATTTCCTTGAGCTGCGGTTGCAGTCTCTCGAAACGGTAACCGTCGAGCAGGCAGGTGATCGAGGTCTGGCGCGCCAACAGCACCGTCAAATCGCGTAACGGGCGATTCAGCCAGCGGGTCAGCAGGCGGCTGCCCATGGCAGTCTGGCAACGGTCCACCACCGATTGCAGGGTGTTGTCGCGGCCGCCGGCCAGGTTGGTGTCGAGCTCCAGGTTGCGACGGCTGGCGCCATCGAGTACCACGGTGTCGTCCAGGCGTTCATGACGCAAGCTGCGCAGGTGAGGCAGGGCGGTGCGCTGGGTTTCCTTGGCGTAGGCCAGGAGGCAACCGGCGGCGCCGATGGCCAGGGTCAGGTTTTCGCAGCCAAAGCCCTTGAGGTCCTGGGTCGAGAATTGCTGGCACAGGCTTTTGAGCGCCGAATCGCGCTCGAAATCCCACGGCGCACGACGACGCACACCGCGGCGTTTTTCCGCCGGCAAATCCTTGGGCCAGTCATCGGGGATCAGCAGTTCCACCGGGTTGACCCGCTCCAGTTCCGCCAGCAGGTTTTCCCACCCCTTGATTTCCAGCACGCTGAAGTTGCCACTGGTGATGTCCAGCACCGCCAGGCCGAACAGACGCTCATCACCCAGGACGGCAGCGATCAGGTTGTCCCGACGCTCGTCGAGTAACGCCTCGTCACTCACCGTCCCCGGCGTGATGATGCGCACGACCTGCCGCTCCACGGGCCCTTTGCTGGTGGCCGGGTCACCGACCTGCTCGCAGATCACCACCGACTCGCCAAGCTTCACCAGTTTCGCCAGGTAACCCTCGGCGGCATGGTAAGGAATCCCGCACATCGGAATCGCCTGCCCCGCCGACTGCCCGCGGGCGGTCAGGGTGATGTCCAGCAACTTGGCGGCCTTCTTCGCGTCTTCATAGAAGATCTCGTAGAAGTCGCCCATGCGGTAGAACATCAGCTGGTCCGGGTGCTGGTTTTTCAGGCGCCAGTACTGCTGCATCATGGGGGTGTGGGAGGACAGGTCGGAGACGGCTTTATTCATCGGATTGTCAGGAAGCTCGTTGAAAGAGGTGGGGCAAAAGCGGGGCAATGGCCGGGCTTTTCCGCGATGGGCGCAAGGTTACCATGGGCGCTCTACCCGACGCAGGCATCGCGGCCGGGTGACATCTTTTACGATGCAGAAAACAGGTTATGCATCGATTATGCAATCGGGCATTTGTCTTCTGCGAAAATAACCAGCACTATGCGCGGTATGCACAAACGCAACGTATCTACTGTCTTAAGAGCATTGCTCGACCAGCACGGTATCTCCCCCACGGAGCTTCACCGTCGTACCGGCGTGCCTCAATCCACGCTCTCGCGCATTCTCAGCGGGAAGATCGTCGATCCTTCGGATAAACATATTTCGAAGATCGCCGAGTACTTCTGCGTGAGTACCGACCAATTGCGAGGTCGTGCGGACGTCGCGGCTGCCGCCAATGCCGGGCGCGCTCCTGTGCATTCGGAACTCAAGGATATAAGCCTGTGGGACGACGATACCCCTGTCGATGACGACGAGGTGTCGGTCCCCTTTCTTCGCGAGGTTGAATTGGCCGCAGGATCGGGAAGATTTGTCATCGAAGAAAGCGAGCGCTCTAGCCTGCGCTTCGGCAAACGTAGCCTGCGCCATAACGGCGTACAGTTCGACCAGGCCAAGTGCGTGACAGTGCGGGGCAACAGCATGTTGCCGGTACTGCGTGACGGGGCGACGGTCGGTGTGAATGCCGGCAAGTGCGGCATAGGCGATATCGTTGACGGCGACCTTTATGCAATCAATCACAACGGACAACTTCGGGTGAAGCAGCTGTATCGCCTGCCGACCGGGATTCGCCTGCGCAGCTTCAACCGCGACGAACATCCGGACGAGGACTACAGCTTCCAGGAAATCCAGGAAGAGCAGATCGTCATCCTCGGTCATGTTTTCTGGTGGGGCATGTACGCCCGCTGACAATCGCTCTACTCGCTAAAACCCGCTCACGAGCGGGTTTTTTTTCGCCTGCCAAAAACACGTCATGACCTGTGCGGCTGGGGCTTTCATGCGTTAACGCAAAACAAATGCATAAATAAATGCATTTGTGCATTGACTGTATATGCATCCATGCATATTCTTTGTCTCAAGCCGCTCGACAAAGCAGCTCGAAACGAAGCTCTTTAGTTCCACCACACAGGCAGCGATGAACCGGCCTTAACGGTTCAGAGGGTTGGCAACTGACCCGGGTGTGCAGCGTAAAGCACCAGAAGCAGTTATCCGGCGGGCAGGGACCGCGGTCGGAGGAACAATTTGAATCGATCCGTACCGCGCCAGTAGCGCCGAACGATCAACGCGAAGGACCGCATTACTGAAAAGCCCGGCTCACACCGGGCTTTTTGGAATGCCTACCTGAAAAAGGAAAGCGTTTGCCCCTTACACAACATTCATCAATCACCCCGGGAGGCGTGACATGACAAACGAGCAACAAGCGTTGCTGGACATGCCGATCTGGCTCGTCATCGTCCTCGCCTTGCTGGGCGGGGTGTCCGGCGAAATGTGGCGCGCCGACAAGGAGGGCGCCCGCGGCTGGTCATTGCTGCGACGCCTGGCCTTGCGCTCAGGGGCCTGCATGATCTGCGGGGTCTCGGCAATCATGCTGCTGTATGCCGCCGGCGTGTCGATCTGGGCGGCGGGGGCTTTTGGTTGCCTGACGGCGATGGCCGGGGCGGATGTGGCCATCGGGCTTTATGAGCGTTGGGCGGCCAGGCGAATAGGCGTCTGTGAAGTGCCAGCCCGTGATTCTCGTCCCGACCAACAGTGAAATGGCTGGCTGATCGAGCTCGCCGAAATAAGAACAGGACGTCCAATATGCCCTCCATCATCGAAAAACCTTCACAGTTTTTGGCCGCCATTGCCTTGGCGCTGAGCAACTCGGCACTCGGTATAAACGTCGGAAGTCATGAGGACTTCACGGACGTCGGCGAACAACCGTGGGTCCTGATCACCATTGAGCGTGACGCACCTGGCTGCCCTGCCAGTGATGGGCGTATCGCTCATGTATTGACGATCTCGCTGCAAGTTATTGCGCAAGCCATGCAGGCTGGCTCCGGATTGGCCGCTTGTGATTTGGCCAGTGCACTCAAGGATCTGGCCACGGATAACCGCTGGGGGCTGCCGAAGGATCAATGCGACCTGCCGCTGAACCTCGACGCCATACCTTCAATCCTGATCCGCGAAACACGGCAATACCCGACCTGGACCCTGTCCTTTAGCCAGGCGCTATACCTCGGTCCACTTCTGCTGGACGACCCGCTGGGCACTCCGAAGTTTGCCTGTACCTGGGAAGTCTCGAACATCGACGACCCGGATCAATACAAGGAACTGGAGGGCTGAGCCATGTTCGATTCGCTTTTACATCTACAGCTTGGCCCGATCATTGAGCGTCTGGCTGAGATGGAGACTGAGTTTGAGGATCTCTACCGGCGTACTGACAGTCTGTGTCGTGTTGGTGTGTGCCAGGAGGTCGATCCGGTCGGCAACACTTGCAGAGTCAGGCACGGTGAACTGTTGACGCCGGCCATCCGCTTTTTCAACCCCAGTGCGGGGGGGCAAAGTGAGACGCGAATACCGTCCGTTGGCGAGCAATGCCTGTTACTCAACCACGGCGGTGGTGAAAGCAGCGCCCAATCCGTTGCGTTGTTCGGGCTGACCAGCAATCAGTTTCCCCCTGTCTCGACACAGGCATCGCTGACGCGTCGCCTCTATCGGGACGGCACTGAAAGCAGCTACGACGACGTCAGTCATGCCCTGCACTGGAAAAATGCCCCGGCGCTGCTGACCGCCTCTCGCGAAGTGCTCGAGTTGAAAATCGGCCCGGCGCGAATGGCGATGACTTCTGAATCCATTGAACTGCAACTGGGTGCGACGGGGATGCGACTCGACGCTTCCGGTGTGCACCTGAGCGGCCCCTTGGTAGATCACCAGGGTCGTGTCATCAGCCCTGCATAAAGAGTTTCCCCATGATTGGAATCGATCGTAATACAGGCGCGGCGGTCGACGACTGGCCTCAATTTGTACAGCGCGCAACCCGCGCGCTGACCACGCCGTTGGGTACACGTCAGAAGCGCCCTTTGTATGGCTGCGCCATCCCGGATTTATTGGGGCAGAACCTCGGTGACGACTTGTTGATCCTGGCCCAGAGCCATGCCGCGCAAGCGTTTTACAACCATCAGAACGGCATCGGAGATTTTCAACCAGATGTCATTGTCGCCAGTCGCCAGGGGGCGGGGTTGATGTTGCGTTTCTCTGGCACGTGGAAAAACCGTAATCAAACCTTCGAGGTGGTGACATGAGCATGTTGATACCGGGGCAGAACCAGTTGTCGGAGCCGGCAATCGTCGCCGTCGACGCTTTTGAGGATCTGCTCGCAGAGTTCAAGACGTTTGTCGTCGAGTACGTGGGTGCCCGCTCCCCCGAGAGTGCGGCAATGCTCAAACTCAGCCTTGAGAATGAAAGCGAACTGCTGACTCTGGCGTTAGAGGCGTTTTGCGTGCGTTTGCAACTTCACGAACGCAAGTACAACGCACGGATCAAGCAGATGCTGGCGTGGTGGGCTACCGGCAGCAATCTCGATGCCCGCCTCGCAGACATGGGCCTTGAACGCCAATTGCTGGATCCTGGTGACCCGCTGGCGTTTCCGCCGGTGGCCCCAGTGTATGAGAGCGACGACGATGCCCGGTTACGTTACTACCTGGCACCCCACGCACCGGCCGCCGGTTCGCGGATGCAGTATCGCCGGGAAGTATTCACCCTCGGCGAGCGGCCATCAGTGAGGGTGGAAACGGCAACCGCGGGTGAGGTAACTGTTACGTATAGCTTCGCCCCGGACGGCTATGCCGCGCAGATCAAGGACGGTAATGGACGACGCACTGCTCCCGGCGAAGTGATGGTCACGGTGCTTTCGCGGGAGGGCGATGGTACGGCCAGCGACGATTTGCTCGAGGGTGTACGCCAGCACTTTTCTCGCCCTGATGTGCGGCCGGAGACCGATCGGGTCACCGTCCAGGGTGCGCATATCCAGAACTACAAGATCCGCGTGGTTGCCAGGATCAACGCCGGCCCTGATTCGGGGCTGACGAAAGCCGCTGCGCAACAGCAGCTGCAAGTTTATGCCGACAGTTGCCATCGCCTCGAAGGACGGGTCGATCCGAGCTGGATCGACTACACGCTGCATAACGCCGGGGCGGTTCAGCTGGAGATTCTGGAACCCCTCGAGCCGATTGTGACGACGGCCTTTGAGGCGCCTTATTGCACGGGTGTCGAGGTGGAGGTGCTCACCCTATGAGTGATCCAACGCTTCGTATGAGCCTGTTGCCGGCCAACAGTTCACCGTTGGAAAGGGCCCTCGATCTCGGCTTCGGTGTTTTGCTTGATCGCATTGCACCGCCGTTCCCCGAATTGATGAACCCTGCTGCGACGCCCTTGGCGTTTCTGCCTTACCTCGCGGCGGACCGGGGTGTCAGCGAGTGGAACGCTGAGGCAGTAGAGCTGGAAAAACGGTTGACGGTGGGGCTTGCCTGGCCCACCGCCCGGCAGGCCGGCACGCGGCAGGCGCTGGAAAACGCCGCCAAGGGCTTGCGCTTGATGCCTGAGGTGCGTGCCTGGTACGAACAGACGCCACCGGGTACGCCCTACAGCTTTTCCGTCAGGGCTTTTACCGATCAACCCTACAGCGAAGAGATCGACGCACGTCTGGACCGACGCCTGGCGGACGCCAAAAGCGAACGCGACAGCGTGTCGGTATCGGTCGGCTTGAGTGCCTTTGGCAGCCACGTCATCAGCGCGACGACCGTCTGCGGGGAGCTGGCGACGGTTTATCCGATTGTCATCGAAGGGCTGGAGGCATCGGGTAAAGCCTTTATGGCCGCCGGTCTCTACACCGTTGAAACATCCACTATTTATCCTCAGGGGGCCTGAATGGCTGACTATTACACCCTGCTCACCAATGCAGGGATTGCTTACGAAACCGCCTGCAAGGCCGCGGGCATTCCTATCAGGCTGTCGCAGATATCGGTCGGTGACGGCGGCGGCATGGTCTACAACCCGGCGGCGACCGCCACGGCGCTCAAGCGCGAAGTGTGGCGCGGGCCACTCAATGCTTTGTTCCAGGACGAAAAAAATCCGAGCTGGCTGCTGGCCGAGGTGACCATCCCGTCGGAGGTGGGTGGCTGGTATGTGCGGGAAGCGGGGCTGTGGACGGACACCGGGATTCTTTACGCGATCGTCAAATACCCGGAGTCGTTCAAGCCGATTCTGGCGACCTCGGGTTCGGGGAAAGAGTTTTACATTCGCTCGATTTTCGAGACCAGCAATGCTTCGCTGGTGACGCTGTTGATTGACGATACAGTGGTTAAAGCGACGCGAGCCTGGGTCGCGGACTATGTAGCGGCAGAGCTGGGCAAGCTTGATGCCAAACAATCGGTACGAGTGGCAACCACAGCCAACATCGCTTTGACTGGCGCTCAAATGATCGATGGTGTGGCTGTTGTCGCGGGCGATCGTGTCCTGGTCAAGAGTCAGACCCTGGCAAAGGACAATGGCATATGGGTCGCGGCTGTGGCGGGCTGGGCCCGTGCAAAGGATGCCGATTCAAGTGCGGACGTAACGTCAGGGCTGACGGTCTCTGTTGAGCAGGGGAGCAGCAATGCCGATACGATCTGGCAACTGGTCACCGATGGCGTGATTGTTCTCGGCACCACGGCCCTGACCTTTCAGAACGTGACCCAAGGATTTGCACCGATCGACTCGCCAGCGCTGATCAGCCCTACAGCGAATACGCCGGCGCAATTCGACAACTCGCAGTTGTTGATCAACTCGGCCTATCTGAGACGTCGCGGCGTGGAGTTTGGCGAATACACCAACTACTCCACGTCCACGGTCATGACACTGGCGGACGTCGGTAAACTTGCGTCCTTTGCGGTTACTGGAACGGCGACAGTGACCCTTCCTGTCGGTGGAGGTGTCATTCCGCGAGGTGCGATGGTCTACCTCGTGTGCGGCCAGGGAGCACTCACCGTCACTTCGGGCCCTGGCGAGATCATCGATGCGGTGAACTATCTGGGGAACATTTCGCTCGTGCAAGGAGATACGGCGGAGTTTGTCCGGGTTGGGAATTTGTGGCGTTTGATTGGCGGCTCTGCCGCACTCAAGTATGCCGGCATCATGTCGGGTCCGAACTGGACAACGCAACCGTTGTTCGACGACTCCAAAGCTTTCGCCACAACAGAGTTTACCCGGCGCAGCCAAGGTAACTATCGCGGTTTTACCAGCCTGACCGCAGCCACGACGCTAACCACCGCGGCGGTCGGGACGATCGTAACGGTGATCGGGTCGTTCCAGGTCACGCTGCCCGCGGCCAATGCGCTTGCGGCTGGCGGCGCGATCAACTTTCGAAACAGTGGCAGCGGGGTGGTCACGGTCGTCTGTGCGGGGACCGACAACATCAACTGTGGCAATGGGCAGATCGCCTCTATAGTGCTTCAACCGGGGAGCGAGCTCGAGCTGGTCAGCAACGGCACCTCCAGCTGGTGGGCGTCGGGGTCCGCCCAGCTGCAGTATTCCGCGGTATTGGCAAACACACCTCCGCGCTTCGATAACACCAAAAAACTGGCGACAACCGAATGGGCTAGAACGAGAGGGTTCGAGCTGGGTGGTTTCTATTCGTTCACCAACGCGATGACCGGTATTGCGGCGCACTTGGGGGGGATGGTTCACGCCTTTGGCAGTGGTCCTGCGTCATACAGTATCCCTGACTCCGCGGCCAACGGAGTTCTGCCTGGCTGCACTATTCGTTTGCAGAACTGGTCAGTGGCGAACCTGACCCTGGTCACCCAGGGCACAGACAAAATGCAAGAGAGTCTCGTCGTGGCGGCCAGTTCCGCGAGTCGTTCCATTCCCCCTGACACTTACATCGATATCACCTGCATCGGCAGTGGGATCTGGTTGCTGTTGGGGACTGGGGTCGCTGGCAAGACGACTCCGTTCGGTGCGTTGATGGAGGCCAATGGATACCGAAAAGACCCCTCGGGTGCTCTGGAGCAATGGGGCGTTATCCCACCCATTGCTGCCGGTGGTTCGGTGGTACTCACATTTCCGATTGCGTTTCCGAACGGACCGGTAGGCCTCTCTGCAGTCGGAGGGGCAACTGCTTCGGGTATACCTGGAGTCAACTGCCAGACTCTCTCGGCTACTCAAATGCGTTTTTGGAATCAATCGGCGACGGTAGCCACTCAGACTGGTGGTTATCGAGTCATAGGTTACTAAGGGGAATTTATGCTGGCTTCAAAATCTACCTGTGGTTTTTATGACCCTTTTTTTCATACGTCGATACCTGACGACGTGGTGGAAATTTCCGCTGAAACTCATGCAGAACTGTTGGCTGGGGAGTCGCAAGGCAAAGTCATTACTTGGGGTGATGATGGTTATCCTGAGTTGATGGATGCGCCGCCGCCCTCTTCGGCGCAAGTCGCTGCAATTGAGCGTGTCTGGCGTGACGGACAGCTCGCCGCTACTGACGGCGCTGTAGCTCGCCACCGTGACGAAGTGGAAAGTCAGGTGGCAACCACCTTGAGCGCGGAGCAGTTCCGAGCATTGCAGACATACCGCCTACAGTTGCGCGATTGGCCTCAAAGCGCTGAGTTTCCCATGGAGGCAGGCCGTCCGGTTACACCTCCTTGGCTGTCCGGCCAGGTTCAATAAACGCCCCGTACCGTCGGGGCGTTTTCTTATCCGCTAATCAACACCCAATCTGCCCCTTCCTCGAAAAAGGGGCTTTTTTGTTTATGGAGAAACAGAAATGACAGAACGCCAAACGTACACCGTGCTCCGTCCATTCCCTATAGGGGGTGGGCACTGGTCAAGCATCGGCCAGGAACTGAAATTGCTCGATGTGGAGGCCAGCGCGTTGCGCAGCGCCGGTCGCCTCGAACGGAAGAAAAACGAGGCGGAAGAATCGACCGCCGAATCCAACCCGGCCAAAAAGGCCGTTACAAAGAAGGCTGAATAATATGGCTGAGGTTCTGAACTTCGAACACAACGGCATTAGCGTCAATGCCTCCGAATCCCCCGAGGCCATGGGTGGCCTGGGTGATAACGTCATCGGTCTGATCGGCACCGCGCCGAAGGCCGATCCGCTGATTCCGCGCAATGCGCCATTTCGCATCAACAGCTTCACCACCCAGGCACTGCTCGATCCAACCGGCGCCGAAGAAGGCACGCTGTTTCATGCAGTTTTCCAGATCCTCAAAGTGGTCAAGGTGCCAGTCTACGTGGTCATCGTCGACGAGGGCACAACCCCGGCCGACACGCTGAACAATGTGATCGGCGGCGTCGATCCGCTGACGGGTCGCAAGCTCGGTCTCGCTGCACTCAGCGGCGTGCCAGAAGACCTGACCATCATCGGCGCACCGGGTTTTACCAGTACCAAGGCGGTCGCCAGTGAGTTTGCCTCATTCGGCAAGCGCATCAAGGCGCGTGTGGTGCTCGACGGCAAGGATGCCGCCGTTGCCGATCAGGTGACTTACAGCCAGGAACTGGGCGGTGCGGAGCTCGGTTTCGATCGATGCCTGCTGGTGCACAACATGCCATCGGTCTACTCCAAGGCAGCGAAGAAAAACGTGTTCCTGTCGCCTTCGAGTCTGGCCATCGCTGCGCTGGCCAAGGTCAAGCAATGGGAAAGTCCGGGCAACCAGGTGACCTTCGCCGAGGACGTTTCCCGGGTCGTGGAATACAACATCCTCGATAACTCCACCGAGGGCGATCTGCTCAACCGCTATGGCATCAGCTACTACGCCCGCACGGTCCTCGGCGGCTTCTCGCTGCTGGGTAACCGCTCCATCACCGGCAAGTTCATCAGCTATGTCGGCCTCGAAGATGCGATCAGCCGCAAGCTGGTGGCAGCCGGCCAGAAGGCCATGGCGAAAAACCTGACCAAGTCGTTCATGGATCAGGAGGTCAAGCGCATCAATGACTGGCTGCAAACCCTGGTCGCCGACGAAACCATTCCAGGGGGCAGTGTTTACCTGCACCCGGAATTGAACAGCGTCGAGAAGTACAAGAACGGCACCTGGTACGTGGTCATCGACTACGGCCGCTACGCGCCGAACGAACACATGGTTTATCAACTCAATGCCCGCGATGAAATCATCGAGCAGTTCCTGGAGGACGTTCTCTAATGTTTACCAACCGTGTAAGACAGGCCATCGCGGCCACCCTGCAAGGCCTGCCGTTGTCGGCGACCGTGAATGAATTCACCCCGCCGAAGATCGAGTTCGAAGTGGAACCGATGACAGGCGGCCGCTTTATCGTCGAGGAAATGGTCAAGAGCGGCAAAGTGCTGGGTGCCAAGCTGGTCCTGCAAGGTGCCGGACCGGAAATCATGCTGGCGCTGGGCGTGAAGATGGGCGAAGACATCCTGCTGAATGTGCGTGAAGCCGGTCAGGACCAGGACGGCAATACCTGGTTCACCTACCACACCGTCGGCGGCAAGCTGAAGTCCCTGGATGCAGGCGTAGTGAAAATGGGCGATAAACCCACAACCACGCTGGATTTGTCCTGCCGCACCTATACCCGTCTGGAAAACGGCATCCCGGTGATCGACATCGACGTGCGCACCCAGAAGTTCATGCTCAACGGCGTCGACATCCTGGGCGACGCCCGTCGGGCGGTATTGCTGCCGTAACACCTCGCTGAACTTCCCCCATGCCGCCTTCACCCGTCGGTTCGCCGACCTGCTGCGGGCGGCTTTCCTGATTCTTCAAGGAATTCATGCCATGTCATGGACACCCCCCAAACATATCCTGTTGTCGCCAATCACCGGTGACGATGGTGCACAGATCGCGCAAGTCCAGCTCAAACCGTTGTACTACGCGGCACAGAAAGAAGCCCTGGCCCGTGCCGGTGATGATGAGGATGACCAGTTCTTCGAGCTGGCATTGCTGGCCACCGGGTTGTCGGCGAAGGAACTCGACCAACTCAAACGCCCGGACTACGTGAGCATCGCGCAATACGTTCATCAAATGTCGACCTTGCCGTCCTCGCACTTCCTGGCACAAGGCGAAGACGCGACAAAACCGTCGGCCTCCCCCGATGAAGTGACCCTGCTGCAACCCCTCGCGGCAGCGGGGCGAACGCTGGCTTCATTGACCCTGGAAATGCCGGTGCTGCGCGCGACCAAGGCGATGAAGAAACTCAAGACGGCCAAGGAACGCGCCGAATTCATCACTGCCCACTGCACCGGCCTGATGCTTCCCGACCTGGCCTCGCTGGCCGTGCCCGACTGGACCCAGCTGCAGGTGCGCATCGACGATTTTTTAAACAAACCGGCGGACTTCTTTCGGAGCGCGACATCGAAGTAATCCTCGATGTGGTGCCTCTCATTTACCCGGTAAGTGAGGCGGAGATTCTGGAGTGGGACGCTGGCAAGGCATTACGCCGCTACGACATCGCGATCACTCGCCTTGGCGTGAAACAGGAGTAGAGCGGGATGGCAGAGAGTAAATATTCGCCGCTCGATGCGCAGATCGATCGCATTGAGCGACCGCAACTCGGCAGCGCGACTGAAGTACCGGGACTTGTCAGTTTCAATGAGCCTTATGCCGAACTGAGCCTGGCATTGACCGCCGCCAGCGTTGATATCCGGTTGCTGGTGGCAGAGCAAGGAAAACTCCGCGAAACGCTGGCGTCGTTGAACGGCGCCCTGGTGGTGCAGCAATCGTTGCCCGATGCAAATACCTCGGTGCCAGCTGCCGTGAGTGAGTCGAAGTCAAAGCTCAACGCTGAGGTCGAACAGCGTTCCCCGCCAGACTTACTCAAAACGGCAATGGCGAATGAGCTGGCGATGGTTGAACTCAATCAGGTGCTGAAACTGGACGACGCCCACTTGCAGGCATTGTCGCAAGTCATCCAGAAAATGGCCACCGACAAGCAGGTCGCTGTCGGTGGGGTAACGGTGGCTCAACTGGCCCAGGTTGGGCTGGCGGCCGTGAAAGGGGGCATAGGTAAAGGCTCCGATTCTGCAAATCAACAGAGTGAGCTGCTGAACTTCACCCGTGACAGTGCAGTGACGGCCTCGGCGTTCAAGCTCGATGTCAAGGCCGCCAGCGAGATGCTGTTGGGCTGGCGTGCTTCGATGAATCTGGATCGGGGACAAATCCAGAGCCTGGCAGATGCGACCAATCACTTGGGCAACAGTGGCCTTAATACCAACGCAGCTGATATCGGCTTTGCGGTGCAGCATTCTGGCGCCGAGGGCATCGCTTTGGGTTGGTCGCCTGAACAGGTCGCGGCGCTTGCGGCGGCGTTCTTGAGTAGTGGTACAGACAAGGCCGGCGTTGGTGTGGCCTTGAAAAGTTTGACCACAGGGTTGGCCAAGGGAGACGCGGCTTCACCTGAGCAGCGTAAAGCCTGGACAGAACTGGCCCCCAAATTTAATCCCACGATGGTCGCAGATGGCCTGCGCAGTAACCCGGCCGATACCATTGATGAGGTTCTTAACGCGCTGAAGAAAAAAACTGTGCTGGAACAGCAGTCGCTTACCAAGACACTGTTTGGCGACAACGCCGGGGTTCTGGACCTGCTGAAAAATCCGGAAGATGTTCAAAAGGCTCTGTTGTCGGTGTCCGCGAGGAACAAAGACGGGGCGTTCCCGGTATTTACAGGCTCCGTGGCGCGAACCGTCGAAGCGCTGGAAGATACTTCGCAAGGGCGCTGGAATGCACTGGATGCGAGTAAGAACCGCTTGTTCGCGGCGGGCGGCAACGCATTGGCACCGGTGACTGACGGTTTGATGGTGTCGATCACTGCATTGGCTGGAGGCTTGGCTGATGTTGCTGAAGCACAACCCAAAACCACCGCAGGGTTACTGGTTCTCGCTGGGGCCATTGCATTGGCGCGTGGCGCTGAAATCAAGGTTGCAATGGCCTCGGCCATCACGGCTGCGGCGACCAGGCTTTTGGTCCTGGCCGGTGCGCGAGAAATTCCTGAACTGACGGACCCAGCGGTTGATGCGAAGGAACAACGCCGTAAAAGCAAGAGAAGGAATAAAGGTGCCGGCCAGGGCTCTGGCAAAAGCGCGGTGAAAACCACAAGCAAGTCAATGCCGGAAAGTCCTTCCAGACTGCCTCCCATGTCTACAGAGAGTCGGCTGCTGAGTGCGACCAGAATGGGCTCGGCGGTCACTAAGCGGGTCGCACCACTGATGCTGTTCAGTGCTGGTTACGATGTCGCCAAAGGCTTGCTGGCGGGTGACACCCAAGCGGTCGGCGGGGCGTTGGGTTCTGCCGGTGGCGGTTTGGCGGGGACCTACGCTGGCGCTGCTGCCGGCGCAATGATCGGCAGTGTGGTGCCTGTTCTGGGGACGGCAGTTGGCGGGGTGATCGGTGGTTTGCTGGGCGGTATGGCGGGCAGTTGGGGGGGCGAATGGCTGGGTGAAAAAATTGTTTCCACCACCGATCGGCTCGCGGCCCCGGATCAAGTCAGTAAAAGCATCAGCGATTCCCAGACAACCCATCAGCAAAACAACTTGACCGCGAACATCTACATCAACGGTCAGGATCAGGCCAGTGCCAGCCAATTGGCCAACCTGGTGGTTCAGCAAATCACCGGACAATTCGGGCTGATGACCCTGCCTAACTCACTCGCGATGCGAAGCGACGCGGCCCTGACCGATGGAGGTACGTAATGCGCCAGCAAATGGTCCTGGGCAGTTTCATTTTCGGCCTGTCCAGAAATTTTGCCTACAGCACCCTGCTACGCAAGTCGGACGGTGGCTGGACGAACATCGATATCCTCACCAGCAAACCCAAAACCACGCAGACCGGCCAGGGCCTGCAAACCCTGACGATCACCGGCAAGTCGATGTACGCGACCGCCATGGATCGACTCGATGAATTGCGCGCCTTGCAGGCCTTACGCACGCCGTTGCCATTGGTGGATGGCATTGGCCGTAACTGGGGCCTGTGGCGGATCAGCAGTCTGTCGGAAACCCAAAACAACATCATCGATGACGGCACCGCGATGGTGGTCGACTGGGTGATTGAATTGATGGAGTTCGCCAATGCGTAGGGTTCGAAGCATCGCCGGTGATTCGGTGAATCTGTTGTTGTACCGCGAGCTTGAACGTTTTGACGACGCTGCCGAGGAAGCGCTGTGGCGTCTTAATCCGGAGCTTGCCGAGCACGCTGCGATTCTGCCGGCAGGGGTGTGGGTTGTTCTGCCGGAGGTGGACTCAAAACCCGTTTCACCCACACCGGTTTCGGCCTGGGATTAAGGAGGTAGCATGTCACTGGGTTTCACGCCAGCGGTGGAAATCTACGGCGCCAATGCGGTGCTGCTCAACGAACGCTTGCTCAATTGGCAACATGTCGACGCGGCGGGCATCGAGTCCGATCAACTGACACTCTCGATTGATCTGCAAGGTCTTGAAGGGTTGCCCGACCTGGGCGGAAAAATCGGCCTGCGGGTGGGTTACCTGGAGTCGGGGCTGGTCGATAAAGGAGAGTTCGTCATTACCCGGCGTACGCCAACCCTGTTCCCCTTGCGCCTGACGCTGGTGGCCACGGCTGCGCCGTTCAGTGCGGCGGATCAAACCGGGTTCAAACAGCGTCGATCGGTCAGCCACGGGCCTACGACCCTGGGAGCGCTGTTTCGACAATTGACCTCCAGGCACGGATTTTCCCCGCGTGTGGCCCCGGATCTGGCGCTGATTAAAATTGCGCACATTGATCAGTCCAATGAAACGGACATGGGGTTTTTGACCCGGTTGGCCTACCTGCACGACGCTGTCGCCAAACCGTTCAACGAATTGTATGTGCTGGCGCGGCGGGGGCAGGTGAAATCGCTGTCGGGCAAGATTCTGGCGCCGGTAATACTGTCAGTGACCACCAACAATCATCCGGGAGACAACGCCTTTGTCTCTGCGACCCTGGATGAAACTGCCCGCGCCAAATACCAGGGTTGCAAGATCAGTTGGTGGGACGCAGCGGCGGGTAAAGAGCAAGTGGAGGAGAGTGGCATTGCGCCGTTCAAGACGCTGCGCAAGCGCTGTCAGGGTGCCGACGACGCTCGAGCTGCAGCGGAAGGTGAAGTGCGCCGGATGATGCGCGAAACGCTCAAGGTAAACATTGTTTGCCCGGGCAATCCGGCATTGGGCGCAGAGGGACTGGTGGTGCTGGATGACACTTGGCCTGACTTCATGCGAGGGCGCTGGTCGATCGACAAGGTCACCACCAGTGGAAGTCGAAAGGACAGCTATCGTTGCACGATTGCAGCGACCTGCCTGGCTTCTGCTTCGTAACACCGTGACTACACCGTTTATCAATCAATGAGGTCAAACCATGCCGCTGACTGAACGGCAACTTCTCAAAATCATGCCAGGCGCCCGCACCCAAGCGGGCGTTTTTATTTCTGCTCTCAACATTGCCATGGCTAATCACCGCATCAACACGCCCAAGCGCATCGCTGCGTTCCTCGCGCAAGTCGGTCATGAGTCCGGGCAGTTGCAGAACGTGCGGGAGTTGGGCAGCGATCAGTACCTGAGCCAGTACGATACGGGTTCCCTGGCTGTTCGCCTGGGCAATACCGCAGAACCTGACCGCGACGGCCAGAAGTACCGTGGACGCGGTTTGATTCAGGTCACCGGTCGCAACAACTACCGTCAATGCAGCCTCGGCCTGTTCGGCGACGAACGCCTGCTGGCCGCGCCTGAACTGCTCGAGCAACCGCAATGGGCTGCTGAATCCGCTGCGTGGTATTGGGCGCAAAACGGTCTGAACGAATTGGCCGATCGCGACCAGTTCAACAGCATCACCCGCCGTATCAACGGCGGTTTGAACGGGCTACAGGATCGCTTGCAGCTATGGGCGCGGGCGAGGGCAGTGTTATGTCAGCCTTCGGTTTGATTTCGGCGCCTTACCAAACGGCCGTCAGTGTTGTTTTACTGGTGGTGCTGGCGGGCGGCTCGGCGGCGCTGGCCTGGCGTATTCAGGATTGGCGCTATGCGGGGCAACTGGAGGAACAGGCCAGGTTGCACCATGAAACGCTGAATCAACTGACCCTGGTTGCTCAAACCCAGAGGCAGGCGGAGCAGGACAGGCGCCTCTCCCTGGAGCAGCAATTGTCCACCAGTGAAAAAAAACATTACCGAGTGCTAAGCGATGTTCAACGTGATCAGGATCGCCTGCGCGATCGTCTTGCCACTGCTGATCTGCGCCTGTCAGTCCTCCTCGATGCAGGCGATGTTGCCCCCGACCGTGCAGTGCCAGGCACCTCCGGCCCCGGCAGCGTGGATCATGGCGCCGTACGCGCCCGACTTGACCCGGCGCATGCTCAACGAATTATCGCCATCACCGACGCCGGCGACCGCGGACTGATTGCCTTGCAGGCTTGTCAGGCTTATGTCAGAGCGCTTGCGCACTAACATTTTGATCGGTCCTGTCGCTTGCAAGTGCAGTCTGCTGGTGTACGGTTAACCCATCCCGCCCCTTCAGGAGATGACCGTGAAAGTAATTACCCAGCTCGCCGCTGACCTTGGCAGGCAATTGCAGATTCTCAATGCCCACGTTTCCACGGCCGAGTCCTGCACCGGAGGCGGGATTGCCGAGGCGATCACCCGTATTCCGGGCAGCTCGGCGTGGTTCGAGGCCGGTTACGTCACCTATTCCAATCTGCAGAAGAACCTGCAACTGGATGTTCCTGTGGAGTTGTTCACCACGGTGGGGGCGGTCAGCCGCGAGGTAGTCGAAGCGATGGCCAGGGGCGCGCAGGAGAAAAGTCGCGCGTATTTTTCCGTGGCGGTCAGTGGCGTAGCCGGGCCGGACGGAGGTTCGCCGAGCAAGCCGGTGGGGACGGTTTGGCTGGCCTGGGGCGTGGGCGAGCGAGTGTTCAGCGAGTTGCAACACTTCGCCGGTGACCGTGACGAGGTGCGCCGACAAACGGTGAAGGCCGCGCTAGAGGGGCTGCTGCGCTATGCCGCGGCAGAAATCTCAAATCAGGGGTAGGCGATCCGGAATCGCTGTGGAATAATACTGGCTACTTATACAGGTGTTGGCCGTCAGGCCTTATTGATTACGTGAGGACTTTAATGGACGACAACAAGAAGAAAGCCTTGGCTGCGGCCCTGGGTCAGATCGAACGTCAATTCGGCAAGGGTGCCGTAATGCGTATGGGCGATCAGGACCGTCAGGCGATCCCGGCCATTTCCACTGGCTCTCTGGGTCTGGACATCGCTCTCGGCATCGGCGGCCTGCCAAAAGGCCGTATTGTTGAAATTTACGGTCCTGAATCTTCCGGTAAAACCACGCTGACCTTGTCCGTGATCGCCCAGGCTCAAAAAGCCGGCGCGACCTGCGCATTCGTCGACGCCGAACACGCCCTCGACCCTGAGTACGCCGGCAAGCTGGGCGTCAACGTCGACGACCTGCTGGTTTCCCAGCCGGACACCGGCGAGCAGGCCCTGGAAATCACCGACATGCTGGTGCGTTCCAACGCGGTTGACGTGATCATCGTCGACTCCGTGGCCGCCCTGGTGCCAAAGGCTGAAATCGAAGGCGAAATGGGTGACATGCACGTGGGCCTGCAAGCCCGCCTGATGTCCCAGGCACTGCGTAAAATCACCGGTAACATCAAGAACGCCAACTGCCTGGTGATCTTCATCAACCAGATCCGCATGAAGATCGGCGTGATGTTCGGCAGCCCGGAAACCACCACCGGTGGTAACGCGCTGAAGTTCTACGCATCGGTTCGTCTGGACATCCGTCGTACTGGCGCGGTGAAGGAAGGTGATGAAGTCGTCGGTAGCGAAACCCGCGTCAAGGTCGTGAAGAACAAGGTAGCTTCGCCGTTCCGTCAGGCCGAGTTCCAGATTCTTTACGGCAAGGGCATCTACCTCAACGGTGAGATGATCGACCTGGGTGTTCTGCACGGTTTCGTCGAGAAGTCCGGCGCCTGGTATGCCTATGAGGGCACCAAGATCGGTCAGGGCAAGGCCAACTCGGCCAAGTTCCTGGCGGACAACCCGGAAGTCGCGGCAAAGCTGGAGAAGCAACTGCGTGACAAGCTCCTGTCCCCGGCATCGGTAGCAGACGCGAAAGCTTCTGCGGTCAAAGAGACCGAAGACGACCTGGTTGACGCTGATATCTGATCGAAGCGATGACCGTCGTACTCGATACAATCGTCGCGGTGCGGCGAACCGCAATGGACCTGCTCGCACGACGCGAGCACGGTCGAGTCGAGCTGACGCGTAAACTGCGTCAGCGCGGCGCCCTCCCTGAAATGATCGAAACAGCACTCGACCGGTTGACGGAAGAGGGGTTGTTGTCTGAAACCCGTTACCTCGAAAGTTTTGTTTCCTACCGCGCCCGTTCCGGTTATGGCCCTTTACGCATTCGTGAAGAGTTGAGCCAGCGCGGCCTGCAACGCATCGACATTGAACTCGCCCTGCGTGAGAGCGGTATCGACTGGCAGGAGCAACTGACCGACACCTGGCGACGTAAATTCTCCGGGCAATTGCCGGCAGATGTCCGGGAGCGAGCCAAACAAGGCCGATTCCTGGCGTATCGGGGATACTCCATGGAAATGATCAACCGCCTGTTCAGCGGTCGAGGGATGGACGACTGAACTGAAACGGCCCGCTATTTCGATAGCGGGCCGTTTTTTTATGCCTCACGTAACCTTTGACGGCTCCCGCGTGCGTTGTTGTGCATGGGGTTTTGATTGTGCCCAGTTTTCCGGCAGGTTGATGTAGTCCACCAGTTCGCGCAGGCGGCCATGATTGCGGGCGTTGAAGTTGAAGACCAGTCGCGCCAGATGGCTGAATTCGGCTTCGTCGTGTTCCTCGCCGCTGTAAGTATGCTGATGGAAATGATCGCTCAGGCGCAGGTCGGCGAAAGCCTCCTGCATGTATTCGAGTGCCTGGTCGTTGAGTGAGTGATTCATGCGAATCAGGAATTGATGCTTGAGCCAGCGACTGGAGTGGAAGTTGCTGTAGAACTGGTTGATGTGCTCTACCGCTTCTTCGACGTTGTAGACCAGCCTCACCAACTTCATGTCAGTGGGCAGGATGTAATGGTTTTCCTCCAGTTGCTGGTGAATGAAGTCCAGTGCGCCTTGCCAGAATTTTCCGCCCGGCGCGTCGAGCAGCACCACGGGCACCAATGGGCTTTTGCCGGTCTGAATCAGCGTCAGCACTTCCAGGGCTTCATCCAGCGTGCCAAAGCCGCCCGGGCACAGCACCAGGGCATCGGCTTCCTTGACGAAGAACAGCTTGCGGGTGAAGAAGAAATGGAAGGGCAGCAGGTTGGTCGTGCCGTCGACAGTGGGGTTGGCATGCTGCTCGAAGGGCAGGGTGATGTTGAACCCCAGGCTGTGTGTCAGGCCGGCGCCCTCGTGGGCGGCGGCCATGATGCCGCCACCGGCGCCCGTAATGACCATCATGTCAGAGCGCGCCAGAGCGGCGCCGAGTTCCCGGGCCATCCTGTAGAGCGGGTGTTCCATGGGGGTACGGGCCGAGCCGAAAACAGTGACCTTGCGCCGTCCCTTGAATTGTTCGAGCACGCGGAAGGCCTGTTCCAGTTCGCGCAGGGCTTGCAAGGTGATTTTGGCGTTCCAGCGGTTATGGTCTTCCTGGGCCATGCGCAGCACGGTCAGGATCATGTCACGGTAGATCGGAATGTTCGGGCTGTTGGGTGAAATCAGCTTGAGTTGTTCTTCGACCTTGCTGAGGAGGTCGTGGCCGCTTTCTTCGAAATGACGGCTCAGGAGGTCATTCGGTTGGTAAGGCATTCAACTTCTCCTTCTGCACAGAACCCTCGGCCCGACAACGTACGCCGGTGCCACGACACTTCATGTGTCGCTGTCTGCCCAGGCCCATGCCTGGGCGATCTAATTGACCCGAAAGGCATCGGATCATCCAAACAGGTTCTGTTTTTCCCTTGGATGAAAGAAACAATCGCACAACACGGCAAGCGACGGCCAGCCCCCTTTCCAGCCCTGAAAAAGTGAAGGTGGATACCTGAAATCTAGACCTTCACAATGATTTGCGCTGTTTGATCATTGCGCCACAACGTCTTTGCTGGCAACCGCTTATTGACGATTTGCAAGGTGGTTTCACCGCTCGTCTGAACAGGCGTCGCATGGGCCGCACTCTGATTTACTAAGTTACAGGTGCCACACGACAACTTTGCGTCAACGGCAGGGCGCACGGTACATGCAGTTCAAGGATTTAATCGCTCAAACATGAGTGAAGTGCAGGGAGGCGGGAAACCATGGCCAGAGTCGTTCTGGAGGTCGATACGCAACTGTATCGATTGTTGAAGTCGTCAGCCGAGGCCAATCATTTGAGTCTCGAAGAGGAGTGCTGCCGGCGTTTGCGTGGCGGCGAACGCCGTTCGCATTACTTGCAGGCGCTGCTGGCAGAATTGCGCGCCGAAGATGAACAGCGGCGCGCCAATTCCCGGTGATTACTTTTTCTTCTTGGCCGGTTGCAGGCAATCCGATTCCTGGAAGCTGGCGGAGCCGACCGGACGGTTGGTCTTCACCTCGGTGAAGTCGTAACGCATGATCGCGCCCTTGGCCATCAGCTTGCGAAACCCTTCGTTTCTGCAGACAGAAGCGCCCAACTGGAAGTACACCGCCTTCGGGTCTGCACGCATTTTGTCGGCGTGACTGCTCTGCACACTCAGGTGGTTGATCAGCTGTTTGCCTTCAACGGTGTAGCCTTGATCGAGAATGTCTTCGTTGATCGCTCGTGGAGTGCCGACGCTGCTCTGGGTGGCGACGTTTTGCAGCATTTTGTTCAGTTCCGTGTCTTTCAAGGACGCAGCCTGGGCATTGAGGGACGACGCCAGCAAAATGGCCGCGGTAGGAACGATAAGGCGCAGCATGAAACTCTCCTGGTTCAGTGATGGGGTTTTGACCCGTCACGTGACTGTGCGTTCAGTGGCGGCGAATTATAGGGGAGGCGGGCTGGACGGTACAGGCTTGCGCCGGGCGGTCTGGTAAACTGCTGGCACTTTTTACCCTGTCGAGTGTGTTTCGTGTCGAGTTTCCTTCTCTGTGGGCGTTGCCCGCTATGAGTCCCATCCCCGCGCGCATTGCCTTGAATGCAGTAGCCCGCTTGCGCGATCAGCGTGAGGAGGAGGGCATCAAGCCGATTCAGGCCCGCGGCTGGCGTGCGCCGCGTTGCCGTGGCTGCCGGGTGATCGAGAGTCATTGCCTGTGCGCATGGCGTCCGCAGGTCGCGACCCGCTCCGGCGTGTGCCTGATCATGACCAACAAGGAAGTGTTCAAACCAAGCAACACCGGTTGGCTGATCGCCGACGTGGTCCCTGACAACCACGCCTTCATCTGGTCCCGTACGGAGGTCGATCCGAAGTTGCTGGCGCTGTTGTCCGACCCGCAATGGCAGCCCTACCTGGTGTTTCCGGGTGAATATGTCGAACCTGAGCGGGTGACAAACAGTGTGGATGTCGATGGCACGAAGCGTCCGTTGTTCATTTTGTTGGACGCGACCTGGACCGAGGCGCGAAAGATCTTTCGCAAGAGCCCCTATTTCGATCGATTGCCGATCCTCAGTCTGCTGCCCGAAAAACTCTCGCGCTACCGGTTGCGTCGCTCGACCCGCAGCGAGCATCTGTGCACGGCGGAAGTGGCGGCGCTGTGTCTCGACCTTGCGGGCGATGTCGACGCAGCCTCGGCGCTGGATGCCTACTTTGATGTGTTCAGTCAGCATTACCTCGACGCCAAACATCAGTTGGACATGAACGTTTCGACCCCGGCGCATGCCGAGTTGATGCCCTATGTCCAATCGGTCACTCCTTTTATGGACTGATTGTCGCTCATACTGCAATAAACTGTACCGGGCATGCTGCTTGACCACCCCGGCTTCGCTGGGCATGCTTGGCGCCGATCAGGGTGCGGCCAACGTTTGCAATGGCGTTTCTTGCGTTGAACGTGCCTGGTCAGCGCAGCTCCATGGCTGTGCCTTGAGGTGCTTTGGCGAGGTCCGAATGCATCGGGCGTCCCATGAAAAACAGGATCATTTGAAAAATGGCCACATACGAAATCCTGATTGCCGATGATCACCCACTGTTTCGTAGTGCCTTGCATCAAGCGTTGACCCTGGGCCTTGGCCCGGATGTCCGTCTGGTGGAGGTGGCGAGCATTGCCGAACTGGAAGTCCGCCTGACGGAAAAGTCCGACTGGGATCTGGTATTGCTGGACCTGAACATGCCAGGGGCCTACGGTTTTTCCGGACTGGTCCTGCTGCGCGGTCAGTACCCGCAGATTCCGGTGGTCATGGTCTCGGCCCAGGAAGAGCCGACCATCATGGTCAAGTCCCGTGAGTTCGGCGCCAGTGGCTTCATTCCCAAATCCAGCGACTTGAGTGTGATCCAGAAAGCCGTGCGAGCGGTCCTCGATGGCGATGTGTTCTGGCCACCGCAGGCGTTCGAAGCGGTCAGCGTCTCGGCAGAGGCCAAGGCGGCCAGCGAAGGACTTGCCAGCCTGACGCCGCAGCAATTCCGTGTACTGACCATGGTCTGCGAAGGCTTGCTGAACAAGCAGATCGCCTACGAGTTGAGTGTTTCCGAGGCGACTATCAAAGCGCACGTGACCGCGATTTTCCGTAAACTGAATGTACGGACCCGGACCCAGGCTGCGCTGCTCTTGCAACAACTTGAGTCAACTTCCAGCCATTAAAGGCTGGCGGCTTCACGCTTTTTTGACTTTGGTTGAACTAGCTTTCCCACTTCCTTTTTTGTCAGTTGCCCACTCTATGTCACCTTTCAAAGGCCAGACCGGTCTGAAACGAATCCTCAATGCCTCCGGTTATTCGCTGGACGGCCTGCGCGCAGCCTTCACCGGCGAAGCCGCCTTTCGGCAACTGGTATTGCTCAACGTCATTCTGATTCCCTTGTCGTTCTTCCTGAATGTCAGCCGGGTCGAACAGGCGTTGTTGATCGCGGTATGCCTGTTGGCGTTGATCGTCGAGTTGCTCAATTCGGCCGTGGAAGCGGCTATCGACCGCATTTCCCTTGAACGGCACCCGCTCTCCAAGAATGCCAAGGACATGGGCAGTGCCGCCCAGTTCGTGGCGTTGAGCATGATTGCCCTGGTGTGGGCGGTCATCCTGCTCTAAGCGATCGTCGGCAGTACGATCTCGTCGCTGCGCTGAACCCCGGCGGTGAAGGCGCGGCACAGGTCGAGGAATTCGCGCATCGCCGAGGTCTGATATTTCTGTTTATGCCAGATGAAATAAAACTGTCGCGCCAGATCCAGATCCGGCGTCTCGACAGGCACCAGGCTGCCGCGGCGGAATGCGTCGCGCAAAGCCAGCCGGGAAATGCAGCCAATCCCCAAACCTGATTCCACCGCGCGCTTGATCGCTTCGGTGTGCTCAAGCTCCAGGCGGATATTCAAGGAAGAGCGGTGATGACGCATGGCTTGATCGAAGGTCAACCGTGTGCCGGAGCCCTGTTCGCGCAAGATCCAGGCTTCGTGGCTCAACTCGTCCATGGTGGCCGTGCCGCGTTTGGCCAGCGGATGCTGAGGGGCGCAAAACACCACCAGTTCGTCCTCGACCCAGCTTTGCACTTCGATGTCCGGGTGACTGCAGTCGCCTTCGATCAGACCCAGGTCAATTTCATAGTGGGCCACCTGTTGCACAATGTTGGCAGTGTTCTGCACGTGCAGCTTCACCTGGCTTTCCGGATGGCGCTGCATGAAGCTGCCGATCAGCAGGGTGGCCAGGTAATTGCCGATGGTCAGGGTCGCGCCCACGGCCAGCGAGCCGAAACCGGATTTGCCGTTGAGCAGGTCTTCGATTTCCTTGGCCTGGTCCAGCAGGGCGACCGCTTGCGGCAATAGTTGTTTACCGAGGGCGTTCAGGCTCAGCCGTTTGCCGGCGCGGTCGAACAGTTGGCAGCTGCACTGGCGCTCCAGTTCGGTGATCGAGGTGCTCGCCGCCGATTGCGAGAGGTTGAGCAGGCCCGCAGCACGGGACACGCTTTCCTGCTGAGCGACGGCGACGAATACTTGAAGTTGACGGAGAGTAAATCGCATATCGATATAACCGATAACCCTTATCTTAATAATCCATTTAACAGATATTGTCTCTGCCTTTAGAATGCGATGCAATTGCGCAGAGCTGGCTTTCTTGCAGAGCACACCGAACACGCGCAGACCAATCTCCAGGAGTCCCACGTACATGAGCAACATGAACCACGAGCGTGTCCTCAGTGTTCACCACTGGAACGACACTCTGTTCAGCTTCAAGTGCACCCGTGATCCGGGCCTGCGCTTCGAGAACGGTCAGTTCGTGATGATCGGCCTGCAACAGCCCAACGGCCGCCCGCTTATGCGCGCTTACTCGATTGCCAGCCCGAACTGGGAAGAGCATCTCGAGTTCTTCAGCATCAAGGTGCCTGATGGTCCGCTGACTTCGCAGTTGCAGCATCTGAAGGAAGGCGACGAGATCATCATCAGCAAGAAGCCTACCGGCACGCTGGTACTGGATGACTTGAAGCCTGGCAAACATTTGTACCTGCTCAGCACCGGTACCGGTCTGGCGCCGTTCATGAGCGTCATCCAGGACCCGGAAACCTACGAGCGTTTCGAAAAAGTGATCCTGTGCCACGGCGTGCGTTACGTCAACGAAGTCGCTTACCGCGAGTTCATCACCGAGCACCTGCCGCAGAACGAATTCTTCGGTGAAGCGCTGCGTGACAAGTTGATCTACTACCCGACCGTGACCCGCGAGCCGTTCGAGAACGAAGGTCGCCTGACCGACCTGATGCGCAGCGGCAAGCTGTTCAGCGACATCGGTCTGCCTCCGATCAACCCGCAGGACGACCGCGCCATGCTGTGCGGCAGCCCGAGCATGCTCGACGAGACCAGCGAAGTGCTGAACAGCTTCGGCCTGAAGGTTTCGCCGCGGATGCGCGAGCCGGGTGACTACCTGATCGAGCGTGCGTTCGTAGAGAAGTAAGCAACCTGCATCATTGAAAAGCCCGCGCTGCCTCAAGGCAACGCGGGCTTTTTGCTTTCCTGTAGGAGCTGCCGCAGGCTGCGATCTTTTGATCTTGTTTTTAAAAATCAAAATCAAAAGATCGCAGCCTGCGGCAGCTCCTACAGGTTGGATGCGGGAATGACTTCCAGGACGCGGATCAGCTCCGGTGTCGGGTAATGCCAGCGCACATCCAGATCCCAGAACTGCGCACCGTATTCCCGCTCGGGTGCAGGTATTTGATAGGCCGGGCGGGGATCCTGTGCCAGGCATTGCTCGATCAACTCAACCAAAGGCTCATCAAGGCGCCGGGCATGCTCGTGAGCCTGCAGCAGCGCTGAGTCCGTCCACTGCACGGGAATCAGCTGCGGCGCAGCGCTGGCGATGCTGTTGGCGGCTGTATCGACGATGTCGGCGTAGGGCACGTAGGGCTTGATATCGAGAATCGGTGTGCCATCCAGCAGATCGATGCCTGAGATCCACAGACGGTTGACTTCGACCCTGTCCAGTTTCACCACTGATTGCCCGATGCCATTGGGGCGGTGGGTGGCACGGGTGGCGAACACGCCCATGGATTTGTTGCCGCCGAGACGAGGAGGGCGGACCTTCAGGCGAGGCTTTTCCTCCAGGGCCTGGTGGAACAGGAACAGCAGCCACACGTGGCTGACCTGCTCCAGGCCCTGCACCGCGTCCCCTTGATCGAACGGAGCCACCAGTTCCAGTACCCCACGGGCGGCCGGGGCCAGTTGTGGCTGGCGCGGAATGGCAAACTTCTCCTTGAAGCAGGAGCGTACGAAGCCGATGGGGGAAACGCTGTAGGTCATGGTTTGAGGTCGAGGCGGAGTCAGACCGGGATGATGCCTTAAAGATCAAAAGATCGCAGCCTTCGGCAGCTCCTACAGAGGAATTCGTTCGGCGTAGGAGCTGCCGCAGGCTGCGATCTTTTAAAGGCTGAACCCGCCATCTAGCGCAATGATGTTCCCGGTCATATAGGCCCCCGCGGTGCTCGCCAGACTGATCGCCAGCGCCGCCATCTCTTCCTCGCGGCCCCAACGCTTCATGGGAATCAGTGCCGTATCCTCAGCCAGTGCCTGTTCATCATCGCCAATGTGCCGGGTCATCTTGCTCGGAAAACGACCCGGTGCGATCACATTGACATTGATGTGCTGGCTCACCAGTTCGCGCGCCAGAATCCTCGACAGTTGATGCAGCGCCGCCTTGCTCGGCCCGTAGGCATACGCCTGTTCGCCGAACGATGAAATCCCGGCCACCGAACCAATGTTGATGATCCGCGCGGGATTCTGCGCTGAACCGGCCTTGCGCAGCAGGGGCAGGAATTGCTGGATACAGTTGAATACCGATGTCACGTTGAGCTGCATGACTTTTTCCCAGCCCTTGATCGGGTAGCTCTCCAGTGGTGCACCCCAGGTGGTGCCGGCATTGTTCACCAGGATGTCCAGTTGGGAAATCTGCTCCCCCAGGCGTGTGGCCAGTTGCAGGACGCCCTCTTCGGTGGCGAGGTTGGCAACCATGGCGTGGCAGTGTCCAAGCGCGCCGAGTTCGTCGGCGGTTTGCCGGCAGGCTTCGGCGTCGCGGGCGCAGACGTACACGGTGGCGCCTGCTTCGACGTAGGCCTTGGCGATCATCCTGCCGATACCACGGGTGCCGCCTGTCACCAGGGCGGTGCGGCCTTGCAGGGAGAAGTAGGGATGCATGGCGAATCCTGAGAGCTGAGGGTCTTGATACCCTAGTCGTCAGCCGTTCGAAACGGAGCCACTATTTTTGCGCGGAATGAATGGCCATATGGCCAAGCCCTGAACCACCTGTGTAGGAGCTGCCGCAGGCTGCGATCTTTTGATCTTGATTTTTAAAAGCAAGATCAAAAGATCGCAGCCTGCGGCAGCTCCTACAGGGGGGCGGTGGTTTATTGGGGGCGAACGCGCAGGGTCAGGCCCTTGAGGAAGTTGCGCAGCAACTGGTCGCCGCACGGGCGATAGTTGGTGTGGCCGAACTTGCGGAACAGCGCGCTCAGCTCAGGCTTGGACACCGGGAACTCGGCGGCCTTGAGGATCGCGTGCATGTCGTCTTCTTTCAGCTCGAATGCGACCCGCAGCTTTTTCAGGATGATGTTGTTGGTCACCGGCACTTCGATCGGCTGCGGCGGACGGCTTTCGTCCTTGCCGCGCTTGAAGATCACCAGGCCGTCGAGGAAATGTGCCATGACTTCGTCCGGGCAGCGCACGAAGCCTTCTTCGTCTTCCTCTTTCTTGTCGAGATAGGTCACCAGGTCTGCCAGGGTCACGTCCAGGCCGCCGAGCTTGATGATCTCGATGACTTTCTTGTCGCTGATGTCGAGCATGTAGCGCACGCTGCGCAGTACGTCGTTATGAATCATGTGTGCAGTCCTGATAATTCAGCTATGGGTGCCGCCGAAAACAGCAGCACCGAAAAGTGTGGCGGCGCGGATAGCCTTAGAACTTCTCTTTGCCGGACAAGTAGCGCCATTGCCCCACGGGCACTTTGCCGATGGACACGCCGCCGATGCGGATACGACGGATGGCGACGACCTTCAGGCCGACGGCCTGGCACAGCAGGGCGATGATGCCCGGTTGCGGGTTCTTCATGGCAAAGCGCAGGCGGTTTTCGTTCTGCCAGCTGGCCTTGACCGCCGGCAACTCCTTGCCCTTGTAGGTCAGGCCATGGTTCAGACGGTTGAGGCCGTGAGCCACCATCTCGCCTTCAACCTCGACCACATACTCTTGCTCGATCTTGCTGGAGTCAGCGGTGAGCTTGCGCAGGATTTTCCAGTCCTGGGTGAACACCAGCAGCCCGCTGGCGTTGGCCTGCAGGTCGGTGCTGGCGGTCAGGCGCAGGAAATGCCCGCGCAACGGACGCTTGCCGTAGCGGTGTTCTTCGCTCAGGGTCTCGGCGCCGAGGGTGGCCATGGCGGTGTCTGCGTCCATGCCGGCCGGCACATTGAGCAACAGGGTCACCGGTTCCGGCGCGGTGGCCTTGGCTTCTGGATCAAGCTCGACTTTCTGGGTGTCGACCTTGAATTGCGGCTCGTCGATGACCACGCCGTCGACGGTGACCCAGCCGCCCTCGATGAACAGCTCAGCCTCCCGACGGGAACAGCCGACGAGTTCGATGAGGCGTTTGGAGAGACGAATCGGGTCAGTCATGTCAGGGCCGTAACAAAAAGGGGGTGGGCATTGTACCTGCCTGGCGCCGGTTAATCCCGGTTCCATTTGCAGGAGCTGCCGAAGGCTGCGATTTTTTGATCTTGAAAGCAAAGATCGCAGCCTTCGGCAGCTCCTACAGTTGTCCGTGTTGTGTCAGGCATGTCGGGAGTGTTGCTGGTTTTGACGCATACGCATGTGCAGCAACGGATACGGCTGGCCCATGCCATCGACTTCCGAGCGACCGATGACCTCGAAACCCTGCTTGAAGTAAAAGCCGAGGGCTTGCGGGTTCTGTTCGTTGACGTCCAGCTCATCGGCGTTCAGGTGTTCCAGGGCATAACGCAACAATTTTTTGCCCAGGCCCTGGCCGCGATGGTCGGGGTCGATGAAGAGCATTTCGATCTTGCCTGCCGCGACGCCGGCGAATCCGGTGATGCGCTGGCTCGAATCCTTGGTGCAGATCAGCATCACCGAGTCGAGGTAGCGGGTCAGCACCAGGTTTTTCAGCAGTTCGATGTAGCTGTCCGGCAGAAAGTCGTGGGTGGCGCGCACCGAGGCCTCCCAGACCCGGGTCAATTCTTCGTAGTCGCCGAGTTTCGGCGTGTGGATGACCGAATGCTGACGCATGCCCGTCTGCCTCTTTTGCAGTGGTTGATAGGAATCCTTCCATGTGCAAACGATAGCCGTAAAAAAGCCCCGCATCTCGTCAAGAGAGCGGGGCTTTTTGTATTTTTTGCGTTTAGATCTGTTCAGCCCACAGGTCGTATTCGTCGGCGTCGGTCACTTTGCACCAGACCTTGTCGCCCGGCTTGAGGTTGCTGCCGTTGTCGATGAATACGTTGCCGTCGATCTCCGGGGCGTCGAAGAAGCAGCGGCCCACGGCGCCTTGCTCGTCGACTTCATCGACCAGCACTTCGATCTCGCGGCCGATGCGCATTTGCAGGCGCGCCGAGCTGATGGCCTGCTGGTGCGCCATGAAGCGCTCCCAGCGGTCCTGCTTGACGTCGTCCGGAACGACTTCCAGGTCCAGGTCATTGGCCGGTGCGCCTTCTACCGGCGAGTACTGGAAGCAGCCGACGCGGTCGAGCTGGGCTTCGGTCAGCCAGTTCAGCAGGTACTGGAAGTCCTCTTCGGTTTCGCCCGGGAAGCCGACGATGAAGGTCGAACGGATGATCAGGTCCGGGCAGATTTCGCGCCAGTTCTTGATGCGTGCCAGGGTCTTGTCTTCGAAGGCCGGGCGTTTCATCGACTTCAGCACTTTCGGGCTGGCGTGCTGGAACGGGATGTCCAGGTACGGCAGGATCTTGCCGGCGGCCATCAGCGGGATCAGCTCGTCAACGTGGGGGTAGGGGTAAACGTAGTGCAGGCGAACCCAGACGCCGAGGGTGCTCAGGGCTTCGCAGAGTTCGGTCATGCGGGTTTTCACCGGCGCGCCGTTCCAGAAACCGGTGCGGTATTTCACGTCGACGCCGTAGGCGCTGGTGTCCTGGGAGATCACCAACAGTTCCTTGACGCCGGACTTGACCAGGCGCTGGGCCTCGTCGAGCACGTCGCCCACCGGACGGCTGACCAGTTTGCCGCGCATCGACGGGATGATGCAGAAGCTGCAGCTGTGGTTGCAGCCTTCGGAAATCTTCAGGTAGGCGTAGTGGCGCGGAGTCAGCTTGATGCCTTGTGGCGGCACCAGGTCGATCAGCGGGTTGTGGTCCTGGCGTGGCGGCACGACTTCGTGCACGGCGTTGACCACTTGCTCGTACTGCTGCGGACCGGTCACGGCCAGCACGCTCGGGTGTACGTCGCGAATGTTGCCTTCTTCGACGCCCATGCAGCCGGTCACGATGACCTTGCCGTTTTCCTTGATGGCTTCGCCGATCACTTCCAGGGACTCGGCCTTGGCCGAATCGATGAAGCCGCAGGTGTTGACCACCACGACATCGGCGTCCTGGTAAGTGGAGACAACGTCATAGCCTTCCATGCGCAGCTGGGTAAGGATGCGCTCGGAGTCGACCAGTGCTTTGGGGCAGCCCAGGGATACGAAGCCAACCTTTGGATTGGCTGACGCAGGAGTGGTGGACATGTCTAACCTCGGTATTTTGTGACGCCTCGTGCCGAGTGCGGCAAGACGACGGACGGGCGCTTATTTGGCGCCTCTGGTCAAAAAGTGCGCAATTCTAGCGATGGTAAGCCCACTTGACCAGCTTTATGCAGGGAAATACGACGAGTGCTGCGCTATGCTTCGCGCCGTTACGCTTTACTGGTTTTTTACAGTCAACAAAACGTCTGTAACCTGAAGTAAAACAGCGCATGCTGCACGACAAAGCATAGTGCTTCTTTCAAAGAAGCCCGGGTCTGAGAAGTAGGAGTGGTGGATGGGTCAGGCAAGTAGTCAGGCTGCCGGTGCAGAGCATTCGGCGGTGAAGCCGATCGGTATGCTGGTCGCGGCAGTCGGGGTGGTTTATGGCGATATCGGCACCAGTCCGTTGTACACCCTCAAGGAAGTGTTTTCCGGAGGCTATGGCGTGCCGGTCAACCATGACGGGGTGCTGGGGATTTTGGCACTCATTTTCTGGTCGCTGATCTGGGTCGTGTCGATCAAGTACATGATGTTCGTCCTGCGCGCTGACAACCAGGGCGAAGGCGGGATCATGGCCCTGACCGCACTGGCCCGGCGGGCGGCGGCGGGCCACGCGAAGTTGCGCACACTGTTGGTGGTTTGCGGACTGATCGGTGCGGCGCTGTTCTATGGCGACAGCATGATTACCCCGGCGATTTCCGTGCTTTCGGCGATTGAAGGCCTGGGGCTGGCATTCGAAGGCATCGACCATTGGGTGGTGCCATTGTCGCTGGTGGTGCTGGTCGCGCTGTTTCTGATCCAGAGTCACGGGACCGCGCGCATCGGCATTCTGTTCGGGCCGATCATGGTCACCTGGTTCCTGGTGCTGGGAGCACTGGGCGTCTATGGCATCAGCCAGCATCCGGAAGTCCTGGAAGCGATGAACCCGGTGTGGGGCGTGCGTTTCTTCATGGTGCATCCGGGCATGGGCCTGTCGATTCTCGGTGCCGTGGTGCTCGCACTGACCGGTGCCGAAGCACTGTACGCGGACATGGGCCACTTCGGTCGCAAGCCGATCGCTCGTGCCTGGTTCATCCTCGTGCTGCCGGCGCTGGTGCTGAACTACTTCGGCCAGGGCGCACTCCTGCTGGGCGATCCGGAAGCTGCCCGTAACCCGTTCTACCTGTTGGCACCGAGCTGGGCATTGATCCCGCTGGTCGGCCTGTCGACCCTGGCCACGGTGATTGCCTCGCAAGCGGTGATTTCCGGTGCGTTCTCCCTGACCCGTCAGGCGATCCAGCTCGGTTACATTCCGCGCATGCATATCCAGCACACGTCCAGTGCCGAACAGGGCCAGATCTACATCGGTGCGGTGAACTGGGCGTTGATGGTCGGCGTGGTGCTGTTGGTGCTGGGTTTCGAATCCTCCGGTGCCCTGGCCTCGGCCTACGGTGTGGCCGTGACCGGGACCATGCTGATGACCAGTATCCTGGTGTCCGCGGTGATCCTGTTGCTATGGAAGTGGCCACCGGTACTTGTGGTGCCGATCCTGTTGGGTTTCCTCTTGGTAGACGGTGTGTACTTCGCCGCCAACGTGCCGAAAATCGTTCAGGGCGGTGCATTCCCGGTCATCGCCGGTTTCGCGCTGTTTGTGCTGATGACCACCTGGAAGCGCGGCAAGCAGTTGCTGGTCGAGCGCATCGATGAAGGTGGTTTGCCGCTGCCGATCTTTATCAGCAGTATCGCGGTACAACCACCCCATCGCGTTCAGGGTACTGCCGTGTTCCTCACGGCGCGGCCGGATGCTGTACCCCACGCGCTGTTGCACAACCTGCTGCATAACCAGGTGCTGCATGAGCAAGTGGTACTGCTGACGGTGGTGTACGAAGACATCCCGCGGGTACCGCCGACGCGGCGCTTCGAGGTGGATTCCTATGGCGAAGGTTTCTTCCGGGTGATCCTGCACTTCGGCTTCACCGACGAGCCGGACGTACCGAAGGCGCTGAAGCTATGTCACCTCGATGAACTGGACTTCAGCCCGATGCGCACCACGTACTTCCTCAGTCGCGAGACGGTCATTGCTTCCAAGCTCGAAGGCATGTCTCGTTGGCGTGAGGCGCTGTTTGCGTTCATGTTGCAGAACGCCAATGGCAATTTGCGATTCTTCAATCTGCCGCTGAACCGGGTGATTGAGTTGGGTACTCAGGTCGAGATGTAAGCCTCATCAAAAAAAAGCCCCCGTTGCCATTGTGGTAGCGGGGGCTTTTTTGTGGGCGAGTGCAAAACTGGAAGGCCATGAAGGTCCAGTGTGGGAGCGGGATTGCTCGCGAAGACGGTGGGTCAGATACATCTTTGGCGCCTGACCCACCGCTTTCGCGAGCAAGCCCGCTCCCACAGGGGAGCTGTGGTGTTCCGGAATGAGAAAGCCCCCGGAACCGTAAGGCAGCGGGGGCTTTTTGCAGGCTGTCAGATCACTCTGCAGCCGCCGTTTCCTTCGGCTGGCGCTTCTCGATCACCTCCACCAGACGCTTGGCCAGCGCCGGGTAGTTCTCGTCGAAGTGGTGGCCACCAGGCAGTTTGATGGCTTCGCCTACCGCCGTCTTGTCGGTGCAGCCACTCTCGTCGGTTTCTTCTTCACCGTAGATGCACACCACTTTGGCGGCTGGCAGCTTGGCCATTTCCGGGCCGGTGGCGGCTTCCTTGCCGGCGTTGCCGAGCCAGCCTTCGACTTCGATCTCGAAGCTGCCGGTGCGGGCGAAGGCCAGCAGGATGATCGCGTCGACGCGCTGCTGTTCCGATTCGGCCAAGCGGTTATAGATCGCCGGCAGAACGTCGGCACCAAACGAGTAACCGGTCAGGATGAAGCGCTTGGTGCCCCATTTCTGCCGGTAGTGCTGCATCAGTTCGGCCAGGTCCAGCGCGCTTTGCTCGGGGCTCTTGTGCTGCCAGTAGTAGCGCAGGGTATCGATGCCCACCACCGGGTAGCCGATCTTGGCCATCTCGCCCGCCACGTCGCGGTCGAGGTCGCGCCAGCCGCCGTCACCGGACAGGAACAGGGTCACGGTGTCCCTGGCCTGGCCGGCTGGCACTTCGACCACCGGAATCTGCAGGCCGCCAGCGGCTTTGTCGCCGCCGACGAGGATCTTGCGCAGTTCGTTGTTCAGCACTTGCGGCAGGTTGATGTCGTAGTCGCTGATGCTGGTTTCGGCGTTCGGTTGATCACGCACGAAGCCGGCGCTGGTGTCGTCCGGGTTGTCGTTCCACGCTGCCAGCCAGTGGCCGTGGGCCGCGCTTTTGGGCAGCAGGTGAGTGCAGCCACCCTTTTCCAGGGCCAGGTCGACCGAGACGGCGTAAGCCTTGTCGTCCTTTTGCTCGGATAACCAGCGCCAGGCCAGCACGGCACCCGGGCCGATGCCGCTGACCAGGGTCGCCGGGCCTTTGAGTTCCCTCAGGCCCGATTGCAGGGCGCGGCTTTGCAGCAGGCAGTCCTTGGGCAGGATCACCTGGACAATCTGCGCCGAGCCACTGCGGCTAAGGGTCATCAATTGCTTGTCGCTGAGTTTCTGGTCTTCGTTGACCGCCACCAGCACCTGGGCGCGTGGTGTGGTGCCGGGGATGACGCGGGTCATCGCCGCACCGTCGGCCGGGGTCAGGGATTCGAGGGTCGGTTCCGGTGCCGGGCGTTTCAGGTACCAGAAACCGCCAGCGAGAATCAGGGCCACTATCACCAGTGTGCCCAAAACATACCGCAAGGAGCGTTGAATCATCAGCGTTTCACCAATCCGGTCAAGCCGCCCGCGATCAGGGCGGCAGTGTCGGCCAGCGCAACCAGCGGATCGAGTCCGGCGGGCACGGCCATATAACGGGGTTCCCAATCAGGCTGGAACTTGTCTTTGAAGCGGCGCAAGCCCTGGAAGTTGTACAGCTGCTCACCACGGCGGAATACCATCGAGCCCAGGCGCTGGGTCAATGGCGCGCCGCGACGGGGTTGCAACCCCGACAACGGCACCATGCCCAGGCTGAAACGCGCGTATCCATGGTTTTTATAATGTTGTATCAGGCCGACCATCATGAATTCCATGGTCAGCTTCGGGGCGTCCGGGTGCGCGCGCATCAGGTCAAGGCTGGCCAGGTCGTGGCTGTAAGTCTCGAGCAAGTTGGCGAACGCCACCGGGCGTCCTTCGAAACGAATCACCGCGATGCGGAAATACTTCAGGTAGTCATCGCTGAAACGGCCCAGCGAAAAACCTTTCTCGCGGACGTTCTTGCCGGTCAGCCAGGCATCGGAAATCACCTTGAGTTCATCCATCGGCGCCTGGCCTGGCTCGAAGATCTCCAGCGAAAGACCGTCACGGGTGCCACGGTTCCAGGTATAGCGCAGGTCCTTCATCTCTTTGCCCTTGGCTTCGAGATCAAAACGCTTGAGATCGACCCGGGCTTCTTCGCCGAGCTTGATCGCGGTCAGGCCGATGTCCATGTAGTACGGCAGGTTTTCCGCGCGTACCTGATAGAACACGGGGCGGGCGTGGTGGATGTCGCACAGGTCGCGGAACTGCCAGATCATTTCCGCCCGTTGCTGGCCCGGGCCGATCGGGTCATACAGCGCCACCAGGCTGCGGCCGCGACGGGCGTACATCAGGAATGCCTCGTCGTTGGGGTGGAACAGCAGCGCCTTGTCACCGGTCAGGGCCAGGCCGCCATCGGGTTGCGCGGAGGCCATGAGGATCTTGCTGGCGCGCTCCAGCTCCTCGGGTGTCGGCAGGTGAATGACCGGGCGTGCGGTGCGCAGCAACCAGGTCAGCGACACGACGACCAGCAGCACGGCAGCCCCGAGCAGCGAACGCAGGCCGCGAGGGGCATCGGCGTCCAGAGTGAATTGCCACCAGAGTTGATGACTGTACGGAACGTCCTGATAGGCGAACAGCAGCAACCAGATCGACGCCCCGAGCACGCACAGGCTGGCCACCAGGTACAGCGGCGAGAACGGTACTTCGGTCAGGCGGCTGGGGCGGTAGAACGAGCGGCGGAATACCCCGAGCAGGCTCGCCGTCAGCACCATCAGGCTGGCTTCTTCCCAGTCGAAACCCTTGAGCAGTGAGAGCAGGGCGCCGACCAGCAACAGGATGGTGGTCAGCATCCACGCGGCCGACAACCGGCGGCGCAGGCCCTGGGCCAGCAACAGGCACAGCACGCCGACCAGGCTGGCGCCAAAGTGCGAAGCATCGACCAGTCGATGGGGGATCAGAAAACCGATGTGTTCCAGGCGGGTGTCGATTTCCGGGGTGGCGCCGGAGAACAGCAGGACAACACCGGATAGAAACACCAGTACCGCCAGTATCGGCGCCGCCAGGCCCGAGGCCGCGCGCAATGTCTGGCGAGTCTGGAACAGGCGCTGACCTTCGTTGACCAGCAACAGCAGGCAGGCCACCAGTAAAGGCAGGACCACGTAGATCAAGCGGTAGAGCAGCAGGGCGGCCGCCAGCGGCGCAGCACCCAGTGTGTCGGAAAAGGCTGCCAGCAAGATCGCCTCGAACACCCCGACACCGCCCGGCACATGACTGAGCACGCCAGCGGCCAGCGCCAACAGGTAAACCAGAAGAAACGCACCGAAGGGTGGCGTTTCCGGCAGCAGCAGATAGAGCACCGTTGCGGCGGCGGCAACGTCCAGGGCGGTGATGATCAGTTGCAGGAACGTCAGGCGAGTCCCGGGGAGGCGCAGGGTGCGGCGCCCGATCCTGACCAGCAGGTTGTCCGGGTAAGGCTGTTCCGGCAACCGGCGACGGTAGATACCGATGGCCAGCACCGAAAACAGCACGAGCACGGCGCTCGCCACTATGCCAAGCAATGTCTCGGAGATTCCCAGGGCGGTGGCGGCGGCAGGCAGGTCGCTGAGCGTCGCCAGGGCGGCCAGCGGCGGCAGGGCGCAACCCAGCGAGAGGCTGGCAAACAGCGTCATGCGCGCGACTTCAGCTGCTCCCAGGCCATGACGGGCATAGAGGCGATAACGCACCGAGCCGCCCGACAACATTGAAAGGCCGATGGCGTTGCCGATGGCAAAGGCCGTGAAACCGCCCAGTGCCAGCGTGCGCGGTGCTAGGTGCACATCGGCATAGCGGCTGGCCGACCATTCGTAGCCGAGCAGAATGATGAAGCCCACCACGGTTGCGCCCAGGGCGCCCAACAAGGCAGGTTTTGGAACTTCGAGGATCGAGTCGTGCAGCGCGTAAAGGTCGAGTTCGCTCAGCAGGTGGCGACAGGCAATCAACGCGATCGCGAACAACAGCAGGGTGACCGCCAGGCCAATGGGTTGACGGTATTTGCTCAATCGATCAAGCAGGCGCAAACGCTCAGCCTTGATCGGTTGTGTCGCTGTGACAGTGTCTTGTGAATCAGACGAGTTGGCGCGCATCAATCACCTCTTGGATTGTGCGCGACAGGATGGGGGTATCCAGCCAAGTTACCAATCCCTGTAGAAAAAAATAATCACAAATATTAACGCCTATCACCGGGCGGCGGAGACGGCGCGACATCAGTCGTGAGGGCTTCAGCCTGCAATAGAGCATAGTCTGAACCCGGCGCATGGGTGGCCCCAAACGGCTTGCTGCACAGTGACAGATCATTGTTGCGAAAGGACTTTTTCAACAGATACAAAAAAGGCCACTCTTTCGAGTAGCCTTTTTTGATGTTTGGTTGCGGGAGCCGGATTTGAACCGACGACCTTCGGGTTATGAGCCCGACGAGCTACCAGACTGCTCCATCCCGCGTCTGTGTGGCGGCATTCTATAGAGAATCGTCAGGGTGTCAACCGTTAATCCCGAACCAGGTCAAATAAACGTTAAAGCGCGGCAAACGGTCGCAGCCTTCGCCTAAGTTTCGGAATCAGAACGATTTCTGCTGACTGCTCGGGCCAGCAGGGATGGCGAGTTTCGCTGCCGGCGTTACAAAACAGGCACGCACAAAAAAGGCCACTCTTTCGAGTAGCCTTTTTTGATGTTTGGTTGCGGGAGCCGGATTTGAACCGACGACCTTCGGGTTATGAGCCCGACGAGCTACCAGACTGCTCCATCCCGCGTCTGTGTGTCGGCATTCTATAGAGATACGCTGGGGTGTCAACCTGCAATTCAGATAAAACCTGTTCATCTTCAATCGGTTAGCTTGCCGATGGGTGGGTTGGTCAGCCTGTGAGGCAGGCGGGGCAAGGCCTGCGGCTCTATCGGGAGTGTTTTTCTGATTGAAAAAATAAATTTACCAACGACATTTCCCACGCCTCGAAAAGAACATTCAGACTACTGGTGCTATATACAGGTGTCGGTGAGATACTGGATGTCCGTCACACCAATACGCCTTTTCCTTGCCATGAACTCTGCTTTGCCATGACTCAGCGAAAGATCATCCACGTCGACTGTGACTGTTTCTACGCCGCCATTGAGATGCGTGATGACCCGCGTCTGGCCGGCAAGCCATTGGCGGTGGGCGGGTCGGCGGACCGGCGCGGGGTGATCGCCACCTGCAATTATGAGGCGCGGGCGTACGGGGTGCGTTCGGCGATGTCTTCAGGGCATGCCTTGAAGCTGTGCCCGGACCTGACCATCGTCAAGCCACGCATGGATGCCTATCGAGAAGCGTCCAGGGAAATCCACACGATCTTTCGCGATTACACCGAGATCATCGAACCGCTCTCGCTCGATGAGGCCTACCTTGATGTGTCGGACAGCGCGCATTTCGCTGGCAGTGCAACGCGAATTGCCCAGGACATCCGGCGCCGGGTCTCCAATCAGCTGCACATCACCGTGTCGGCGGGCGTGGCGCCGAACAAGTTTCTGGCCAAGATCGCCAGTGACTGGAAAAAGCCCAACGGACTGTTCGTCATCACGCCGGATCAGGTCGAGGGCTTTGTCAGTGGCTTGCCGGTGAGCAAGCTGCACGGGGTCGGCAAAGTCACTGCCGACAAGCTTGGCAAGCTGGGTATCACGGATTGCCTGCAATTGCGCGAATGGGACAAGTTGGCGCTGGTGCGTGAGTTCGGCAGCTTTGGCGAACGACTCTGGAGTCTGGCTCGTGGGATTGATGAGCGTGTGGTGCACAACGACAGTCGTCGTCAGTCAATCAGTGTCGAAAATACCTACGACGTAGACCTGCCGGACCTGAAGAGTTGTCTGGATAAGTTGCCCGAGCTGCTGGAGACCCTGGCCGGTCGCATGGCGCGAATCGACAGCAGTTATCGTCCGGGCAAGCCATTCGTCAAAGTGAAATTTCACGATTTCACCCAGACGACATTGGAGCAGGCCGGGGCAGGGCGAGATCTGGGAAGTTATCAATTGATGCTGACCCAGGCCTTCAATCGTGGCGGTAAACCAGTGCGGTTGTTGGGCGTGGGCGTGCGGCTGGAGGACTTGCGGGGCGGGTTCGAGCAGATGGAGTTGTTTGAGCGGTAGGTCTGAAGCATAAAAGATCGCAGCCTGCGGCAGCTCCTACAGAAGAATGCGATCTGTTGTAGGAGCTGCCGCAGGCTGCGATCTTTAGTTTAATTCAGCCCCGGATTCGCCACCAGCCGCTCGCCATTGCGGGCCAGCGACTTCAGGAACTCGGTCTGCAATTCCGGATCGTTGCGCGTCAGCTCGATCAGGCTCTGTTCCAGCTCACTGGCTTCTTCTTCAAGACCCAGCTCCGACAGGCGTTTGACCCGGTGGACCCATTGGCTGACTTCGTCGCCTTCGAGGTCGTCATAAATCAGCCCGTGGGCTTCATAGAGCTTGCTGCGCAAGGTGCTGCTGACGGCCAGGGTAGCATCGGTGTGCACGTTGTCCTGGGCGGCCTCAACACGAATCAGCAAGCGGCTCAGATGATTGATGTCATGTTCGGCGAACGGGTTATCCAACAGATTCAGGCGCAACACGCCGTTTTTGTCGGTAGTCAGCTCGAAGGTTTCCTTGCCGGCCTTGACCTCGACCGGGCGCTCGCTCCAGGGCAGGCTTGAGTACTCCGTGCGTTTGTCGCGCTGGACTTCATCAATACCGGCCAGGTTCTGCTGCGCTCGGCCATGGGACTGCACGTTCATGAACGGGTTGAGCCCGGCGAAACCGTAGCTCAGCCAGTCCTTGGTCACGCTGTCCGGCAGATTGCCGAGGGCGAACACATTGACCACGTTGGCACCGACACCCGCCACCACGGCCACCGCGCCCAGCGGGATTTCATAGATCTCCCGCCAGGGTTGGTACGGCGTATAGCGGTCATAGTGACGCGTGACTTCGTACTCGGTGACTTCGAAAGTCTTCTGCTCGTGGATTTTCACCCGCCGTTGCGGCAGCTCAAGCACCTTGGGCTCACCGACATCGATCTGCAGGCTGTGATCGAGCAATTTGCGCTCGACCCGTTCCTCGTGCTCGCTACGTTGTGACATGTGGTTGGCACAGCCGCTGACCAGCAGGGCGCCGCACAAGGCGGCGCCACCGAGGCCTAAGGTGTTTCGCTTGAACATGACGTCTCTATATCTGCTATCAGCGGCGGATGCGGGCCTGAAGGAAGGACAGCACGTCGGCGACCGGCAGCGCTTGTGCGTCGGCCTCGGTACGGCTCTTGTATTCCAGGTTGCCTTCGGCCAGGCCGCGGTCGCTGACCACGATCCGGTGTGGAATGCCGATCAGTTCCATGTCCGCGAACTTGATGCCCGGGCTGGTTTTCTTGTCACGGTCGTCCAGCAGCACTTCGAAGCCGGCAGCGGTCAGTTCCGCGTACAGCTTGTCGGTGGCTTCGCGAACCTGCTCGGTTTCGTAGCGCAGCGGCACCAGGGCAATCTGGAACGGCGCGAGCGTGTCGCTCCAGATGATCCCGTTTTCGTCGTTGTTCTGCTCGATGGCTGCCGCCACCACGCGGGACACGCCAATGCCGTAGCAGCCCATTTCCAGGGTGACCGGCTTGCCGTTCTCGCCCAGTACTTCGCACTTCATCGCTTTGCTGTACTTGTTGCCCAGCTGGAAGATGTGACCGACTTCGATGCCGCGCTTGATTTCCAGGGTACCTTTGCCGTCCGGGCTCGGATCACCAGCCACGACGTTGCGCAGGTCGGCAACGGTCGGAACAGGCAGGTCGCGCTCCCAGTTCACGCCGAAGTAGTGTTTGTCGTCGATGTTGGCACCGATGCCGAAGTCGCTCATCAGTTCTACCGAGCGGTCGATGATGATTGGCAGTGGCAGGTTCAGCGGGCCGAGGGAGCCGGCGCCGGCGCCAATGGCTTCGCGCAGTTCGCTTTCCGAGGCCATGACCAGAGGGCTGGCCACGCCTGGCTGGTTGGCGGCCTTGATTTCGTTCAGCTCATGGTCGCCGCGGATGATCAGGGCGATCAGCTTGCCTTTCTCTTCGGCGTGCACCACGAGGGTCTTGATGGTTTTCTCGATCGGCAGGTTGAAGCCTTCGACCAGTTGCGCAATGGTCTTGGCGTTCGGCGTGTCGACCAGGCGCAGCTGTTCGGTTGCAGCGGCGCGCGAGGTTTCCCGTGGCACGGCTTCGGCTTTCTCGATGTTCGCGGCGTAGTCGGAGCCGTTGCTGAAGACGATGTCGTCTTCACCGGACTCAGCCAGCACGTGGAACTCGTGGGAACCTGCGCCGCCTATGGAGCCGTTGTCGGCTTCAACAGGGCGGAACTTCAGGCCCAGACGGGTGAACACGTTGCAGTAGGCCTGGTGCATGCGATCGTAGGTGACCTGCAGCGAAGGCTGGTCAGCGTGGAACGAGTAGGCGTCCTTCATGATGAATTCGCGGCCGCGCATCAAGCCGAAGCGTGGGCGGATTTCGTCACGGAATTTGGTCTGGATCTGGTACAGGTTGATCGGCAGCTGCTTGTAGCTGCTCAACTCGTTGCGCATCAGATCGGTGATGACTTCTTCGTGGGTCGGGCCGGCGCAGAAGTCGCGGCCGTGGCGATCCTTGAAGCGCAGCAATTCAGGGCCGTACTCTTCCCAGCGCCCGGATTCCTGCCACAGCTCGGCCGGTTGCGTGCTCGGCATCAACACTTCGAGAGAGCCGGCGGCGTTCATTTCTTCACGAACGACGGCTTCGACCTTGCGCATTACCCGCAAGCCCATCGGCAGCCAGGTGTACAGGCCCGAGGCAAGCTTGCGGATCATGCCGGCGCGCAGCATCAGCTGGTGGCTGATCACGACCGCGTCGGAAGGCGTTTCTTTTTGTGTGGCGAGCAAAAATTGACTGGTGCGCATGGTTGGCCGTTATCGATTGCTGATGACGAGAAATGACGGAGCATTGTACGGGCGAGATCCGCTGGCGTACAGGCGTGCGGTCGGTGGTGTGGCAGGAGGGCGCGATTCACTCGGCCCTCTGCGATTATTCCTGCGTAAAAAACCTACGATTCTTCGGCAACCGGCGTCTGCAGCGGTTCCGGGGTGGGTGTCGGACCTGCGCGGCGGTTCTCCTGGAACCAGTGCAGGGCGATCAGCAGCAGGGTCGGGACGCCCAGCAGGGCGGTAATCAGGAAGAAATCGTGATAACCGAACTTCTCCACCATGACCCCTGAGTAGCCGCCGATCAGGCGCGGCAGCAACAGCATGATCGAGCTGAGCAGGGCGTACTGGGTGGCGGAGAACTTGAGGTTGGTCAGGCTCGACAGGTAGGCCACGAAGGCCGAGGTAGCCAGACCTGAACTGAAGTTGTCCAGGGATATGGTCAGTACCAGCATGTTCAGGTTGGGACCCATGTCGGCGAGCATCAGGAACAGGATGTTGGTCGCCGCGGATGCGAGGCCGCCGATGAACAGGATCGGCAGGATGCCGAAACGCACGATCAGCAAGCCGCCCATGCCGGCGCCGACCAGGGTCATGATCAGGCCGAAGATTTTGCTCACGCTGGCGATCTGGTCCTTGGTGAAGCCCTGGTCAATGTAGAACACGTTGGCCATCACACCCATGACCGTATCGGACATCCGATAGGTGGCGATCAGGCCGAGCAACAACAGCGCTTGCCAGCGGTATCGCAGGATGAAGTCGTTGACCGGCGTCAGCACCGGCGCCAGGCCGCGACGGCCCATGGCCGAGAGGCACAGGGCGGTCAGCGTGATGTAGAGGATGGCCCGCAGGAATGCGCGGTCGTCGAGCAGCAGGTCGAGCAGGCTCACGCCTTCGAACAGTACGCTGGCGAAGTCGGTGTTGTAGAGCTGGGTGAACATGGCGGGCACGGACACCAGCAAAATGATCAGCACGAACACCGAGGCCAGCTGATGCATGAAGCTGTAGCGCCCGGCCTGCAGTTGCGTGCGCAACGGCACGGGTGGTTCGCGCATGAACAGGGATGTCAGCAGTGCCGGGACCATCAGCGCGCCGAACAGGATGTAAGTGCCGGCCCAGGCCGAATGCTTGTAGTTGAAGCCGGTGGAGCCAAAGCCTTCGGCGAAGTACAGCGCGCCTGCGGTCGCCAGCAGCGCAGCGACCCGGTAACCGGACATGTAGCTGGCGGCCAGGGCGGCCTGGCGATTGTCTTCGGCGATTTCCAGGCGATAGGCGTCTACTGCAATGTCTTGCGTCGCTGATGCGAAAGCGACGACCACGGCAATGGCGATCAGCCAGGACAGATGCTTTTGCGGGTCGCAGAAACCCATCCCGATCAGGCCCAGGATGACCAGTGCCTGGGACAATACGAGCCAGGATCGTCGTCGGCCGAGTTTGCCGAGCAATGGCAGTCGCCATTGGTCGAGCAAGGGCGACCAGACCCATTTGAAGGCATAGGCCAGGCCGATCAGGCTTGCATAGCCAATGGTTTCACGCGCCACGCCGGCTTCACGGAGCCAGACCGAAAGTGTCGAAAACACCAGCATGTAGGGCAGGCCGGCGGCGAAGCCAAGCAGCAACAGCACGAGTGTCGAGGGGCTGGCATAAGCGGCGAGCGCGGCGCGCCAGGTTTTACGGGGCATGGGCTGGAGTCTGCCTCAAGAAATACGGAAACAAAGCGCGCACTCTAACCGCTGTGCTCTACCGGACGCCAGCCATGGCGCTGAATATCAACACGATTATTCAGGACACTGATGCCCTCCATGCGTAATCGTGCGCGCTGCTCATCGCCCGAAGGGCTGCCGACCGGCAGGCTGATACGCCCGTTTGCGCCCAGAACGCGGTGCCAGGGCAGTTTGCTGTCGCTCGGCAATTGGCTGAGCGTGCGGCCTACCCAGCGAGCGGCGCGACCCAACCCTGCAAGCTCGGCCAACTGGCCGTAGCTGACGACTTTGCCCTCGGGAACTTGCGCCAGAGTCAGGTACAGCGCCGTGCGTCGGATTTGCGCTGCGCTCTCGGGTTCATCGGTTGGATCGGTCACGTCCGTCAGTCCTGAAGAAGTCTGCTTTACCGTCTGTAGAGTAATTCCTGCACGGGCGCTTGAGAAATGAACTCAATAGAAATAGTCGGGTCAGTCCTTGTCAGGGTCTTATTCCTACGGATAATGCCGATTTTTTTCGCAATCCCGAGCGCCTGTATTTTGCTTATGTTGTCCAGATCCCTGCTATGTCTCGCTGTCCTTGGCGCCTCCACTCCCTTGCTAGCCGATACCGTGTGGTTGAAGAACGGTGACAAGCTCAGTGGCAAGATCACGCTGTTCGATGGCGGCAAGCTGCTGATCCAGACCGAGTATGCCGGTGCGGTGACGATCGACTGGAAGCAGGTCAAGACCCTGGACAGCGATCAGGAGTTGCTGGTCAAGCAGGATGCCTACACGGGCGAGAAAGCCAAGTCGCTGAAAGCGGCGGATGCCGGCAAGGTCACGCTGGCCAATGGTGAGGCACCGAAGACGGTCGAGCTGGCGAGCATTCAGCAGATACTCAAGCCAAAACCGGTGGTCGAGGATCTGGTGTGGAAAGGCAATGTCGATGTCGCGCTGGATTATCAGCGGGCGGAAAACGACACCGATGACTACGACATCGATTTCAAGACCACTGCGCGCCACGGTCGCTGGCGGCATACCGCCGAAGGCGAATACAACCGCGAGTTCCAGGACGACGTGGTGACCACGGACAACTGGCGGGCCGAGTACTCCATCGACCGGTTCCTGACCGAGCAATGGTTCTGGCAGGGGCGCCTGGTGTACAAGCGCGACAAGGTCGAAGACCTTTCCCGTCAACGCACCGTTGGTACGGGCCCTGGCTATCAGTTCTGGGATAACGAACTCGGGGCGTTCTCCCTTGGTTCGCTGGTCAACCGCACGGACTATGAGTTCGCCGATGGCAGCAAGGAAAATTTCTACGCCCTGGCCATGACGTGGGACTACAACCGCTACCTGATCGGTAAACGTGTGGAGTTCTTCACCAATGGTGAGGTCGGCAAGCCGTTGTCGGGTGTGGCTGACTACGCACTCGATGCCGAGATGGGGTTGCGCTACAAGGTGACTGACTGGGCTTCGCTGAATCTGAAGGCGGAGCGGGACATCATCAGTGGCACCGACGATGCGGATCTGGACAAGACACGCTACACCGCAGGGTTTGGCGTGACCTGGTAAGACGCTAAAAGATCGCAGCCTGCGGTGTAGTGGTTCATTTTTTTTGAACCGCTCTGTAGGAGCATTAAGCCGCCTGTTGCTCATACAGCGCAGGCGGCAAGTTGTTCGAGGCAGAGTGGCAACGACGATGGTTGTAATGGGAGATGAAG
>NZ_JAHUWE010000018.1:0-115472 GCF_019219225.1 Pseudomonas sp. PDM32 | reverse complement strand
CCCACAAGATGATGCTCGACCACTATCAGCAGACCAAAAACCTGCTGGTGAGCTACGACATCAATCCGTTGGGCTTCTTCTAAAACCCGGAAATGTAGGAGCTGCCGCAGGCTGCGATCTTTTGATCGTTGCCTGTCGGTGGCTCCCATTGCCAGATCAAAAGATCGCAGGCTTCGCCAGCTCCTACAGAAACCGTTTTGTCTGCGATGACGTCCGAATGACACAACACCCAAGGCCTGGCCGCTCTGGCACGGGCCTTGCGTACCCGTCATTCAGTGTTTCACCCAACCCGTCACACCTGAAAGTCCAAAAGATCGAACAATAAAAAATAGAGAGGACTTATGACTACTTCTTCCACACAGCTCAAACCCACACTCGGTACCCTGCACCTTTGGGGCATTGCCGTCGGCCTGGTGATCTCCGGCGAGTACTTCGGCTGGAGTTACGGCTGGGGCACCGCAGGCACCCTGGGCTTTCTCGTCACCGCGTTGATGGTGGCGACGATGTACACCTGCTTCATTTTCAGCTTCACCGAACTGACGACGGCGATTCCCCACGCCGGCGGGCCATTTGCCTATAGTCGTCGGGCCTTTGGTGAGAAAGGCGGGTTGATCGCCGGCATCGCCACCCTGATCGAATTCGTCTTTGCCCCCCCGGCCATCGCCATGGCCATCGGTGCCTACCTCAACGTGCAATACCCGGAACTGGACCCGAAGATCGCCGCCGTTGGCGCCTATTTCGTGTTCATGGGCCTGAATATACTCGGCGTTAGCATCGCAGCCACCTTCGAACTGGTGGTCACCGTGCTGGCCGTCGCTGAACTGCTGGTGTTCATGGGCGTGGTCGCCCCCGGCTTCAGTTTCAGCAACTTCGTACTGAACGGCTGGTCGGGTGCCAATGAGTTCACGATGGGCTCGATTCCTGGCATTTTCGCCGCCATTCCCTTCGCGATCTGGTTTTTTCTCGCTATCGAAGGCGCAGCTATGGCCGCCGAGGAAGCCAAGGACCCGAAACGCACCATCCCCAAGGCCTACGTCAGCGGCATTCTGACCCTGGTGTTCCTGGCCATCGGCGTGATGGTGATGGCCGGCGGTGTCGGCGACTGGCGCCAACTGTCGAACATCAACGATCCGCTGCCCCAAGCGATGAAAGCCGTGGTCGGCAATAATTCGACCTGGATGCACATGCTGGTGTGGATCGGTTTGTTCGGCCTGGTGGCGAGTTTCCACGGGATCATTCTTGGCTATTCACGCCAGTTCTTCGCCCTGGCTCGCGCCGGCTACCTGCCCAAAGGCCTGGCCAAACTCTCGCGCTTCCAGACACCGCACCGGGCCATTCTGGCCGGTGGCGTGATCGGCATTGCGGCCATCTACAGCGATGGCCTGGTCAACCTGCAAGGCATGACGCTGACGGCGGCGATGATCACCATGTCGGTATTCGGCGCCATCGTGATGTACATCATCAGTATGCTGAGCCTGTTCAAACTGCGTAAAACCGAACCGAACCTGGAACGCACCTTCCGCGCACCGGGCTATCCGATCGTACCGGGGATCGCGCTGTTCCTGGCGGTGGTGTGCCTGGTGGCGATGGCGTGGTTCAACACCTTGATCGGCCTGATCTTCCTCGGTTTCATGATCGCCGGTTACCTGTACTTCCAGTTGACCGCCCGGCAGCGCTCCGAAGCACCGGCGGACGCTATGCTCGAAGGTATCTAAATGCACCGGTGCCGGGCCCGCTGCCCGGCGCCTGCATGATTGAAGTGCACGCCGCCCCCTGTAGGGGCTGTCGGATGCAACGAGACTGCGATCTTTTGATCTTGCCCTTAAGGATCGCAGCCTCGTTGCACTCGACAGTTCCTACAGGGGAGTCGGGGTGAATTTGCGACATTTACAGAACAGAAGGACACCGTCCCCATGGCCACATTCGCCCATACCGTCGGCGCCCAGACTTACCGCTTTGACAGCCTCAAGGAAGTGATGGCCAAGGCCAGCCCGGCCCGCTCCGGAGATTTTCTGGCCGGCGTCGCCGCGCTCAACGATGGCGAGCGAGTGGCCGCACAGATGGCTTTGGCCGACACGCCGCTAAGTCACTTTCTGCAGGAAGCACTGATCCCCTACGAATCCGATGAAGTGACGCGCCTGATCATCGACACCCACGACAAAAATGCCTTCGCGGTCGTCAGCCACCTCACCGTCGGCGGTTTTCGCGACTGGCTGCTCAGTGATGCCGCCGATGAACAGGTCCTGCGCGCTCTGGCACCCGGTCTGACGCCGGAAATGGCCGCCGCCGTATCAAAGATCATGCGTGTGCAGGATCTGGTGCTGGTGGCGCAAAAAATCCGCGTGGTCACGCAGTTTCGCGGCACCCTGGGTCTGCGCGGGCGCCTGTCCACGCGACTGCAACCCAACCACCCCACCGACGAACCGGCCGGCATCGCCGCGAGCATTCTCGACGGCCTGCTGCACGGCAATGGCGACGCGATGATCGGCATCAACCCGGCCACCGACAGCATTGCCTCGATTTGCGCGATGCTGGAGATGCTCGACGCAATCATCCAGCGCTACGAAATCCCGACCCAGGCGTGTGTGCTGACCCATGTCACCACCTCGATCGAAGCGGTCAATCGCGGCGTCCCTTTGGATCTGGTATTCCAGTCGATCGCCGGCACCGAGGCGGCCAATGCCAGTTTCGGCATCAACCTGAACGTGTTGAAGGAAGGCTATGACGCCGGATTGAGCCTGAATCGCGGCACCCTGGGCCAGAACCTGATGTACTTCGAAACCGGCCAGGGCAGCGCTCTGTCGGCCAACGCTCACCATGGCGTCGATCAACAAACCTGCGAAACCCGCGCCTATGCCGTCGCGCGTCACTTCAACCCGTTTCTGGTCAACACCGTTGTCGGCTTTATCGGCCCGGAATACCTGTACAACGGCAAACAGATCATCCGCGCCGGCCTGGAGGACCACTTCTGCGGCAAATTGCTCGGTGTGCCCATGGGTTGCGACATCTGCTACACCAACCACGCCGAAGCCGACCAGGACGATATGGACACCCTGCTGACCCTGCTGGGTGTCGCCGGGATCAACTTCATCATGGGTATCCCGGGTTCCGACGACATCATGCTCAACTACCAGACCACCTCGTTCCACGATGCGCTCTACGCCAGGCAGACCCTGGGGTTGAAGCCCGCGCCGGAGTTCGAGCAATGGCTGGCGAAAATGGGCATCTTCACTCAATCGGACGGCAGGATTCTCTTCGGTGACAGCCTTCCGCCGGCCTTTCGGCAGGCCTTGGCGCAATTAGGATGAGCAATGACATGGATAAACTACCCTTCGACCCCCACAACCCATGGCTGGAACTGCGACGCCTGACACCGGCGCGAATTGCCCTGGGCCGAACCGGCACCAGTATTCCCACCCGCGCGCAACTGGACTTCCAGTACGCCCACGCCCAGGCACGGGATGCGGTGCACTTGCCGTTCGATCACGCGGCACTCAACTCACAACTGGCCGAACGCGGACACCAAAGCCTTTTACTGCACAGCGCCGCAATCGACCGCAACAGTTACCTGCAACGCCCGGACCTGGGACGAAAGCTGAGTGACGCGTCGGCAAAGACCCTGCGTGACTACGCTGCAGCGCATCCTGGCGGAGTCGATCTGGTGATTGTGATTGCTGACGGCCTGTCGGCACTGGCCGTTCATCGCCATACCCTGCCCTTTCTGGCACGTCTCGAAGAACAGATTGCAGCCGAAGGCTGGACTGTTGCGCCGATAATATTGGTGGAGCAGGGGCGCGTGGCGGTCGCTGACGAAATCGGTGAACTGCTGGGTGCGAAAATGACCGTCATCCTCATCGGCGAACGCCCTGGCCTCAGCTCCCCGGACAGCCTGGGTTTATATTTCACCTACAATCCCAAGGTCGGCCTTACCGATGCCTACCGCAATTGCATCTCCAACGTGCGGCTCGAAGGCCTGAGTTACGGCATGGCGGCACACCGTTTGCTGTATTTGATGCGCGAAGCCTGCCGACGGCAGTTGTCAGGGGTCAATCTGAAGGATGAAGCACAGGTTCAGACACTGGAATCGGACGCGGGAGCCGACATGAAAGATAATTTCCTGCTTGGGCCACCGAATGCCTGAACCGCTTCCGCATTGCACATTCGTACCAGTTTAAGGCAGGATCGTTACACGGCCGCCAAGGGTTTCCCATCGCCGTCAGAGACGTAAGACAGCCACTTGAAGACGAGACCTACCATGCGGATTATTCAAGCGACCCTCGAACACCTGGACCTGCTGACCCCGTTGTTCGTCAAATATCGCGAGTTTTATGGCTCCCTGCCGTATCCGGACTCGTCCCGGGCGTTCCTCGAAAAACGCCTGCGTCGCAAGGAATCGGTGATCTACCTGGCGCTGTCCGATGACGACAGCCACAAGCTGATGGGCTTCTGTCAGCTGTACCCGAGCTTCTCCTCGCTGTCACTCAAACGTGTGTGGATCCTCAACGACATCTATGTCGCCGAGGACGCCCGCCGCCAGCTGGTGGCCGACAACCTGATCCGTACCGCGAAAAAAATGGCCAAGGAAACCAATGCCGTACGCATGCGCGTTTCCACCAGCAGCAACAACGAAATCGCGCAGAAAACCTACGAATCCATCGGATTCAAGGTAGACACCGAATTCAAGAACTATGTGCTGCCGATCAGCGACGAACTCTGAATCACCTGCGCCCTGCTCGCGTTGGCATCGCGAGCAGGTTCGCTCCCACCTGTTCGTTATCAAACATCAGCCCTGTCATGACATTCCCCGCTACAATCTCGACGCGATTTTCACCAGTCGCCTCGTATAATCCCGATATTCCCGGCTTGTAAGAAAAACTACCCCTATCCGTAGTCTTACGCGAAGTCATCCGCACAGGCCTGCAGAGTCGGGCCAATACCACAGGTGCTATCCATGGATTTCAACCCGATCGACATTGTCCTGCATCTCGATGTCTACCTCGACATGCTTGTAGCCAACTACGGGGCATGGATCTACGCCATTCTGTTCATGGTTATCTTTTGTGAAACCGGCCTGGTGGTCATGCCCTTCCTGCCGGGCGACTCCCTGCTGTTCATCGCCGGCGCCGTGGCGGCCGGTGGCGGCATGGACCCGGTATTGCTCGGCGGCCTGCTGATGCTGGCGGCGATCCTGGGCGACAGCACCAACTACATCATCGGACGAACGGCGGGTGAAAAACTGTTCAGCAATCCGAACTCGAAGATCTTCCGCCGCGACTACCTGCAACAAACCCACGATTTCTACGACAAGCATGGCGGCAAAACCGTGACCCTGGCGCGCTTCCTGCCCATCATCCGGACCTTTGCCCCCTTCGTCGCCGGGGTGGGGAAAATGCCCTATCCGCGCTTCTTCGCCTTCAGCGTGCTGGGCACCATCCTCTGGGTCGGCGGCCTGGTGACACTCGGTTATTTCTTCGGCAACGTACCGTTCATCAAGAAGAACCTGTCGCTGCTGATTGTGGGCATCATCCTGTTGTCGCTGGTGCCGATGATCATCGGCATGGTGCGTAGCCGCCTTGCCGGTTCGAGCTCAAAAGCCGAATCGCGCTGACAGGATGTGGTCCCTGAGCGCCTGGCGTCGCCGGCGCACCCTGGCCAGGCACCCGATTGCCGATGACATGTGGCAACGGGTGCGCCATCACCTGAGCTTTCTCGATGGCATCAGTGCCGCCGAAGACCAATGGCTGCGCGAAGCCTGCGTGCTGTTCCTCGAAGACAAGCACCTGACCGCCCTGCCCGGCGTCGAACTGCACCAGGAGCAACGCCTGCTGCTCGCCGCCCAGGCGCAACTGCCGCTGCTTCACCTCGGCGACCTGAACTGGTATCAGGGCTTCCACGAAATCATTCTCTACCCCGATGACTTCCTCAGCCCCCAGCGCCATCGCGACGCCAGCGGTGTCGAGCATGAATGGGACGGTGAGCACAGCGGTGAAGCTTGGCAGCAAGGCCCGATTATCCTCGCCTGGCCCGGCGTTTTGGCCAGCGGAGGCTGGGAAGGCTACAACCTGGTGATCCACGAACTGGCGCACAAACTCGACATGCTCAACGGTGACGCCAATGGCCTGCCGCCACTGCATCCCGACATGCGGGTCAGCGACTGGGCCCAGGTCATGCTAGAGGCCTACGACGACCTGGACCGGCAACTGGAACGCAATCCCGACGCTGAAACCGCCATCGATCCGTACGCCGCCGAAAACCCTGCCGAGTTTTTCGCCGTCACCAGCGAATACTTCTTCAGCGCTCCGGATTTGCTACACGAGGCTTATCCACAGGTGTACCAGCAGCTGAAGCTGTTCTATCGCCAGGACCCGCTGGCAAGGTTGAAGCAACTTCAGGCGCATGACCCTGTCTATCAGGCACACCAGTGAGCGCCATACGACTTCTGGTACATGGCGTCGACACAGGAATATGCCTATAATCGCCGCCACTTTTTGGTCAATCCGGCCAAGTGTTTCTGGTCAACTAACGGGGGCAACGCCCAATGAGCTACAGCAAGATTCCGGCTGGCAAAGACCTGCCGAACGACATCTACGTCGCGATCGAGATTCCGGCCAACCACGCGCCGATCAAATACGAAATCGACAAAGACAGCGATTGCCTGTTCGTTGACCGTTTCATGGCCACCCCAATGTTCTACCCGGCCAACTACGGTTACATCCCGAACACCCTGGCTGACGACGGTGATCCCCTCGACGTGCTGGTCGTGACCCCTTACCCGGTTGCTCCTGGTTCGGTGATCCGCGCTCGCCCGGTCGGCATCCTGAACATGACCGACGACGGCGGCGGCGATGCCAAAGTCATCGCAGTTCCGCACGACAAGCTGTCCCAGCTGTACGTCGACGTCAAGGAATACACCGACCTGCCAGCACTGCTGATCCAGCAGATCGAGCACTTCTTTGCGAACTACAAAGATCTCGAAAAAGGCAAATGGGTGAAGATCGAAGGCTGGGCCGGTGCAGACGCCGCCCGTGACGCGATCACCAAGTCGGTTGCAGCCTATAAAGGTTAAGAGAAGCCGCGAGCTTCCAGCGACAGGCTTCAAGAAAAACCCCGGGTGATCCGGGGTTTTTTGTGGGCGCTTGGTAAGTACGTTAAACATGATGTTTAGCCTTGTTCGATCTTCGTTTTTGTATGTTTAAAATTCCTCAAGAACGTCTTACATCCGGTCGTAAATTACCCACGAAATTTGAACGAGGCGTTTATTCAAACCCTTACCCGCCGTCAGTAGACTCGCGTTCATGAAAAAGAACACTAGCGGCCCACGCTTTAAAGCGCTCCTCGAAGCAGCGAACATCACAACCACCGGATTTGCCGACTTTCTGGATACGGCTCCGCAAAATGTCCATAACTGGTACACCCGCGGCGTGCCTGCCCATTGCATGGAAGAAGTCGCCAGAAAACTCTCCGTCAACAGTGACTGGCTGAAAACCGGCGAAGGCTCGAAAGACGCCCGGCATCTGCGCCTGATCGAGGAGTCAGGCAACATCTTCGACGCCCAAACCATCCGCGGTATCTACACGGTCATCGAGCCTGTCGACGTCGAACTGCCTTTCTACAAAGAAGCTGTCATCGCCCCAGGATCCAACAAAACCCACGTCATAGAAGATCCCGAGACATCCATTCGCCTGCCCCGCAGCCATCTCGACTCACTGGAAATCAACCACGCCGATGCAATCTGCGCCTTCATGAGCGGCAACAGCATGGGCGAGAAAATTGAAGACGGTTCGACCCTGGCGATTGATCGTGGCCTGACCCAGATTATCGATGGCGAGATCTACGCCATCGAACATGACGGCATGCTGCGCATCAAGTACCTGCACCGACTACCGGGCAACTCCCTGCGATTGCGCAGCCACAACCGCGCCGAGTACCCGGATGAAATCTTCCGGGCGGCACAAATCGAGGAACAGAACATCCGGGTACTGGGCTGGGTGTTCTGGTGGTCGACCCTGAACAAACGGCGGCCGGCGGTGCCGTTTCTTTAAACGCTCCACAACGCCCATCGGCCATCCAGCCAAGTGGCCGAACAGCTCTGCACGGCACTTCCCGCTGGGAATTTCCGTCAAACCTGCGTATGCTGCGCCCCACATTTACGCATCCACCCGCCCTGCGGCTCAGATGCGCTGACCTGACAGATAACTTTCTCACCAGGTCCCACAGCCGGACGCAAGATCCGGGTGTACGTTTTGAAGGCTGGCGCGGTTTACCAAAAATGATCCAAGCCAGTCCCCGAGAAGCCGGCCACAAGCCGGCTTTTTAATGCCTGAAAACCAAGCACTACGCAGCTCTCCAAACTAGATATCGATTTGTTCCCCCATTTATTCCCCCACCCCTCCCAAAGCAGATAGTGCGCTTCTGCCAGCACTACATCCATCAACCCAAAACGGCAACATGCTGCTGAAGACAAAATTGGTGATGATTACGCTAGCTCACCTCTGACTCCGAAAGCACAAGTCAGCCCGCCGAAACCAACCTGCTCAACGGAACTATGCCGCTTCTTAGCCTTACTTATGGCTACGCGGTTTTGACATCCGATTCGCTGGTTCCTGAAAAAAAAATGCGTAAATTAAGGATCGTCCGCAGCACTCCGCTGCGCCTTGTTAGGACTCGACGATGGCCGCTAAGCAACCCTCCTCTCTACCCCGCCGAATTCTGCGTTTGCCCACTGTACTATCCCTTACCGGGCTAGGCCGCACCTACATTTACGAACAGATGAAGATGGGAAAATTCCCACAATCCAAACCTATCGGGGTTCGAGCTGTTGGCTGGGATAGCCTGGAAATCGAGGCCTGGGTAAACGAGCGGCTGAATGGGAACTGAACTCATGAAATCTGCGCCTGACAATGAGTCCTTTCTCCTCAAAACCCCACTACCACTAATGTCAGATACAGGGGACACTAAGCTTTACCCTGTGGACTCGCTACCAGAAACTTTGCGCGACGCTACGCTAGCCATTGCAGAGCACGTACAGGCCCCTCTTGCTTTAGCCGGGCAATGCGTACTTGGTGCCTTAGCTCATATAGCCCAGACACGCAGAAATGCCCCCCATCTGCATAATCCTTCTGGCATGCCGTGCTCGCTGAACATGCTCACCTTAGGCATGTCTGGTGATCGCAAAAGCGCCTGTCGAGATTTAGCATTCGCCGTTATCGACAAATCGGAACTCACGGCATATCGAGCATATAAGCAATCACTCAGGGAAACTCACAAGTCAGCCAATTTGCTCACGGGCAAAGCACGAGCCGAATTTCTCATTGCAAACCCGCTGCCAGCAGACCCCCGCAGCCAATATACGGATGCGACATTCGAGCCAATCGCTGGAGATTTCATTCGAGGCAAGTCTGCAGCGTCCTGGGACAGCGACGAAGGTGGACAGCTTTTTGGTGGGTCTTCACTCAAGGCTGATACCAGAGTCTCAACGCTGGGCGGGCTGTGTAAAGCGTTTGACAAAGGATATTTTTCACGCCACAGATCCGCAGGAAACTTGGAGGGCTCCGGCACAGCGGAACATCGACGCCTGAGCATTCATCTTATGGCTCAGCCAGTGGCGGTGCAGGAAGCTCTAGATGATCCTTTGATGAGGGGCCAAGGTTTTCTACCGAGATTCTTATTTGCATACCCCGACAGCATTGCGGGTACTCGCTTCCTAAGCATTGAGCAGCTTGCACTGAACAGCTACAACGATCCACGCCTGCAGCATTTCTGGAACACTTGTAGGGAAATTATGGCCAGTCCCGAGTACATTGATCCCGAAACCAGTGAAGTGCACCCACCGGTACTGGAACTGAATGCCGGGGCAACTCACGTTTGGCTGGACTTCTACAACGAAGTTGAACGCGATCAACACCCACTAGGAAAGTACGGTGCCATGCGCGCCTTTGCGGGGCGTGCTGCCGAAATTGCCCGACGATTGAGTACAGTGTTGGCCTGCGTAGAAGGCGCAGATCTAATCGATGCGGAATGCATGCGCAAAGCCTGCACACTTGTCGAGTACTCTCTGTCTGAATGGCTTCGCTATGGCGCGGGTGAGAAACCTAATTCGGAGCTAACGCATGCCAACGAACTTGTGAATTGGCTTCTTGCCCCATCCCGCGTATTGCATTGGACCGAATTTCACCGCGACAAGCTCAGCAAATCAGGACCTCCAGCCATGCGTCCTGCAAAAGTGCGCGACAAACTGCTGAAGATTTTGGTCGCCCATAATTACTTACTAACCTCCGACAACAAAAACTTCCAGATGAATCCCCTTGCGAAATCTGAGGATTGTGCGGGAATGCAGCAAACATGCGACCTCACTGATATGTGGCGCCTGCGGGAAGGCGCGGGGGGCCTTCGGGAGTCGCCACTTTCCGCGATGCTCCTCAAGCTGTCTACAGGCACAGAAAGCGCTTAAACCGTACGCCCCCTCAGATTCCTCAAATCCCTCAGCCCTCGCCCTGCTGCCGCCATTGAATCGGCTTCAGCAGGACGCTCAAATTCATAGTCTTATGCGCGATCAACCATCGTGTCTTGGCACAAGAAATCAATATCTGGCTGAATAAGACGAATGGGGGCATTTGACCTTAGCGAGTCTGATCCTGGATGCAGGTGTACGCGGTGAAATCCGAATGGCTGGCTATGAACAGATTCTCGACTCTGGAAGTATAAAAGCAACCGGCTCCCTGCCAGCTTGCCCTAGTGCAGCGGGTCAAAGAAACTAGCACGATGGCAGAAAGCTTTCACAGGATGCGATACAGTAAGGCCCTGGGGCGGGGAAGCCATTGATCAGCGCGAAGCGTAGTCAATGAGCATCGTTGCTATACGTGTGGAATGGATTTGGAATAAAAAATGGAAAGTAAGTATCATAACAATAGACCATGGCACCCCGCGGAAACCTACAAGCTTATTGCAAGCATAAAAAATATAAAAAAGAGAAATTTGCTGAGAGGCTATAGTGCGAGGCCCCGCGTCACTGGAAACGACGCTAAAACCATTCGAAACGGAAACACTGCGTATGACAGCATGATCATAGGCGCCCTATTAAAGGGACGACATGGCTTGTTAGATGGAGTACGCGATAACAAAAAAAAGACCAGCACTGATCTATTCACCATGAGCAACTTCCCCCCAGTGGACTGGAGGAACGAAGTTTGCTACACAGCTGGCTACATCAATTCAACATGTGAATCCGCAATTGAGATGTTGTCGGCTATTGAATCACTCGCTCAGCTAGAAAATATGGAGTCTGAGCACGCCATCAAGACATTACTTAATTTAAGTCAAAAACATGGCGCCTCAAACTTTCTATCTTACAAACTTGCTTATCTGAGAACGTCAAGAGAATTACCAGCAAAATTATTGGCTGACGTTTCCAAGATAGAGGATGAAATCTGTCACCGCGAAAATGCTGGACTACACTTTAGCGCGTTAGAAAACTTGAGCTCGAAAATATCTCTATTTTTAGTGGCTCAAAGAAAAATCAGCGGCCTTGCGGGAATGATAGATGGAAATTTTAGAAAGTCACTTTCATTAAGCAACTTCATCCCCACTCCCTTAGATGAAGATGATGTGGCCGGCTATCTACTGCGAGCCTCAGAATCATGTCTGCTTGATACAGTACATGCCACACTTGTAATATTTAATCTCTCGCATGAATTCAAATCAGTTAAAAGAGAGTTTGAGCAGCGCCTAAATCCGGATTTTTTATTAAAACTTACCGAGCTAATTCGATACACCTCCAGTGTGGCAGATGGCGAAATCATCACAGACTACTATCGTTCCTTAGGTGAAGATAGTGACACCCTAGACCTATACAGGACCTCCGCGGCATTTCTTGAGCGGCCTAAATTTGCCATCTACAGAAATAAATTTGATCGCGTAATAAGTGCGCGGCTACTCGCCGAAATAATTAATAATCAAGTGAATGAACCTGAAAAAACGCTTGACGTAAAACACCTGCTGCTGGCACCAGACAAAACTCCTCTTGATGAAAATTTTCCAATCAAACTTGATGCATTCTATAGAACCTTCCTTTTTTTAAGATTGATACGCAATAGAGCCAGCCTACTAAGCTTAACAAGCGACGAGATAAAATTTATATTTGAGAATACCACAGGGTTGGAAACACTATTAACAGAAGACGAAATGAGGACCATCTATGTCACTGCACCTCCAGAGACTAAAAGTCTAGTTACTGTTCTGGCGCTAGCACTATTTAGAAAAAAATCCGTGGATCCGGATATTGACTTTGAGTTCCGAACAGATTTTATCTCACATGTTAACAGTGCGCACCACGGCTCGATTCTAGAATTCATAGATGACCTGCTCAATGATTCACCTCAGATTGCAAGCTACATTGTTGGATCGCTTGATGAGGTTACACTTGAGAAGATGTACACATTAGTTACAAACGCTTCCCAAGCGTCCCAGATACGGTGTGACATACTGCGAGCACTAGGCCAAAAACTCAATCGAATAGAATACTTCATTGAGGCCGACGCCATCACTACACGATCCAAAGTATCCAAACTTCAACAGTACTTTGACAGCAGTCGAATGTATGTTGACAGTATATCCATGAAAAAATGGCTTGATAGCAACCCTACCGTATCCACTGAGCAATACAGAGCTTTATACCCTAGAATTGAAGCCACACTATCTTCAATCGAAAATGACAGTGGCGGTGAAACTCTTATCATTCATCTAAATGACCAAAGTGAATATCTTATTTCACAGATCGCAAAAGACGCATTTGAGCAGTTCTGTTTAAATACAGAGTTCGGAATTGAATCATACCTTGGCCGCCGAATTAGACACAACACGCTTGATGGGGTTACAACGGACACCGTGGACGCAGTATTGCGAAAACCGGAATATCAAGTTGTATTGGCTAACCCTGCCACTCGCCGGACAGTTGAGTCTTGGATGGCAACCTACAAATCCATCGTGGACAAACTAAGAAGAGAGCACTTGCAATTCAAATCTAACGGACGCCTTTTTAATGCCGCCTTAGAACTGGAAGACTCTTCGACCAAGGAAAATATTCGAGTACTAACCAACACACTTAGAGCAACCGGTGGTAGCGAGCTACTCAATGACTTGATCATTGCATTTTGCTGGAAACAAATTACACCACAACTTGAAAGTGCGGCTCACTTTATAAAAACCACCTTATTGCTAGAAGCCAACGCTTCTATAGACAAATACTTCTCATCTTACAACAGCGCACCTGAACTGCAAATTAAAGCTGAATTGCATGAAGCGGTGAACGAAGTATTCAAAAAAGTGGCTGACTGGTTTCAAGTACCACAAACAGGATTCATTTCCGCATCAGTAAGAGACCTATGTCAAATTATTCTCATCGACTTGAACAGGGAAAACCTAGTTGAATTTGTAGGAGACGATCTAGATATAAAATACACAGGCATAAGTGTGCATCGTCTGTACGATTGCCTGGCAGTCTTACTGCAAAACGCGCACAAGCACGGAGAAGACAACACTTTAATAATAATTAGTGTATGTGCGCATCGAGCGGATGCTGACTCCGTACTGAATTTCGTATCGGTGGATATTACGTCTACCGTGGCAGAGCAGGATTACAACGAGTCCAAACAAAGAATATTTAAAGCAATAGCTTCAGCTGAAGCAGGTTCGGACATGGTAACAGAAGGCTATACCGGAATAAAAAAAGTCAAGTTTATTAGCCGAGTAAGTGAAGGCTTTCACACAGTACGATGCCAAGAGAATGATGTAAAAAGAGAACTTAAACTCGGTTTCTCAATACACGCTGAAACTGCCACTGAGGAAGTAGCAAGCGGTGCAACCCAATGAGAATATTACTTGTTGAAGATGAAATTCACAAACGCGATGAAATAATTCAATGCGTAAAAGAAGTTCATGAGTCCTCCCCAGAAATTGTAGACAGTGTAAGCAGCGCCGTACTAAAGGTAATGGAAATTGACTATGACCTTATTATCCTCGACATGGCCCTTTCCACTTTTGGTGAAAGTGCCGACGATCGCAAAAAAGGGCATGACCAAGCCCAGGGTGGAATTGAGGTTCTGCGAGCACTTAAGGCATCCAAGAAATCCACAAAAATTATTATAGTTACGCAATATCCGGACTTCTACATTGGCGGCAAAAAAATCAAGCTTAAAGATTCTCCAAAGATCATCGATGAAAAGTACAATCAAAACGTAACGGGGGCAGTTTTGTACAATTACAAATCTAAAACAACGCTTCAGCGAATAGTTTCACTTTTGAGAGCCGTTCGATGAAAATCTTACTGATTGAGGATGATGACAGCAAGCGCAAGGCCATAGTTACATACCTCAAATCCCGTGGCATTTCAGATGATGATATTCTGCGCGCCAAAAACATGACAGATTTTGCGGGATATCTGAGTTATGACATCGGGCTTTTCATCATAGATTTCAAGCTACCAAATTTCGATAAAGGCACCATTTCGCAAAATGGAAAAGCAATATTAGAATCTATAGTAAAAGCTGGGAAACAAGACGCCTTATTACTAGCAATAAGCTCCTATCCAGCAGAATTTCCTGAGCTACGAGACTTATACGAATCACATGGGTGCATTCTAGCCGACTATTCATTAAAGAAAAACTGGCAGTCGACTCTTGGCCATTTATTGATACAGTTAAAAAAGAATACAAAATTTGACTTTGTCATTTTTTGCGCATTGCACGAGGAACGCAACCCCTATGTCACGTTAATCAACGGAGCCCAAGTTAACCGTGGCGGCGTAGACTGCTACGATGTTGAGATTGGTCGAAAAAAAGGTACTGTCGTACTTCTACCCCAGATGGGGCTGGTAAATGCCGCCGTCACAGCGGGTTTATGTATTGATCGATTAAAGCCGTCTCTAATTGGAATGAGCGGAATATGCGGTGGCTTTCCAGATCGAGCCAATAAGGGCCAATTATTTATCTCAAGTATGGCTTACGAGTATCAATCGGGAAAATGGGCGTCGGATGGTTTTCGCCAAGAACCATATCAAGTCCCCACAGACCATGTAACGCTTACTGACTTAAAGATTCTAGCCAACTCAGCAAATCTAATCTCCGAATTAGAACAAGGTTTTGATGGGAAGCGCCCTACTCAAACACACAAGCCCGAAGTTGGGATATTTACTAGTGGTTCTGCAGTTATTGCCGACGACACTTACCTTAAACAAATTGAGGGCATTCACAGAAAAGTCAACGCCTTAGACATGGAAGTTTTCGCAATACAGCGGGCTGCCGAACTATCCCACCATAAACCTCCTTGCATATGCGCAAAGACTGTCGTCGACTTATGCGACCAAGTTAAAAATGACGATCTTCATGTATACGGATCCTATATTTCAGCAAAATTCATGATCAAAGCAATTCAAAATTTCTTCTCTGCGCGACCACATTAAGCTGACGAATCAGACGATTTTTTGATGCATTAACAACTCCACCCACTTAAAACTTGCTAAATAGCAGACATATAGACTTCAGCCGATTTAAAGACCATTAATCATCAATTTTCAAATCCGGAAACTAGGCATAAACAGAAGATGAAAATGAACAACGATGTAAAACTTGAACGCTCATTAGATCACGCATGGAGATATTTCGAGCTACATGCACAACAGCGAATGACGGTGTTTAATTTTTTCTTGGCAATTTCTGGATTGGTTGCGGCAGGCATCGGTATCAGCTTGCAGCAGGGAATGAGCTTCTCCTTTTTAGTCTCACTACTAGGTGTTTTTTTAAGTTTAATTTCATTTCTTTTTTGGAAATTAGATCAACGCGTATCGTTGATGATAAAAAACTCCGAGATAGCTCTTATTGCTTTAGAAAAAATTGCTACAACCTCTGATGCTTCAATTTTTAGTTCTGATCAAGCACAGAGCAAATCTACAGGACTATTATCAACATGGACATATGGAAAATGTTTCAGAATATCTTTCATGTCAGTAGGCCTTATGGGCATTGTGTTCGCAGCCATTCCTTATTTTATTAATCTTTCATGTAAGCCTTGAGATAGCATGTAAAGGGGGGGGGAAACGTCTATTTTTTTGTCCCCCCCGGTCCCCGCTCCCTTACCTGCGACCTTGCCGAGCGGCATGCCCTTATGCCTTCGGTATTTAGGCTTAAACAGTTAGGCCTAAGAGCCGTAGGCCCACTGCCTTCACCAGTAGCCAGAAAGTCAATCTCAGCAGCTAGCGGAAACCTCCAGCCCGCACTCTTAAAGCCAACAAATGTGTTTCCGCCGCTGTTTTTCCATTAATCCACTCATCTAGCGTAAAACTCAGCTGATTTTTTGGCGAATTGAAATAACGTGCGAGTAATTCAAAATCCTCTCTTAAAACCATTGCATCATGTGGGCTTAGGCTATCGCGAACCTTTTGTACAGAAGAGTGTATTGCGGCTTTGCTGGAGCTATCGAACCTGGGTGGCCCGCTTTCGGCTGATGTGTCGCCACCACATCCGTGCAGCATGATTGCTAGAATGAATATCAGCGCAAGTAGCACCATGATCTTCTTCAACATTTGGCATCCTTACTTGGAAAAAGTGAGCGTGGAATGTTCCGGGTACTCGTGTGAACATTTTCCGAAAAGGCTAGTAAGGCGCGCTGATAGAGGAATCGCTGGTGATGCTCGATCTGGCCATCGCTCAAGTAACCTTTATCGACATCAATTTCCGCCTGGCTCATTAATCACCTCCGTTTCAATGTAGAGGCGTAAGCATGAGTCTGGTTTCTGTGTGTCAGAAGCGCGCTGTGGATAATTTCGCGAGACGCCACATCCCGTGTGTTGTTCTGAGGCTCGTATTTGGTTGCAACCTGTTCGGCCTTCGCGTCACTAGCAGGCCGCAGGCCGGGTAGTGACGCGAAGCATCGGCGATGCGTGGCGGCTTATCGCGACCAGCAACATTCACGATGCACAAACAAATAAATCGCAAAAAACAATCAACTTTCTGTTGATTTGTGGACATCGTGTCCTCGATTTTTATTTTTTAAGCAATTATTCTCTGCCCTAGATCGCACCGAAAGGGTTAGCTGTAAGGTAACTACTGAATGGTGACGAGGTAGTGATGAGAGACCAACGAACCTTAGTCATCTGCAAAGTACCGCCATTCGGTATCCAGCAGATGAGAGGTGGCGGAACATCTGAGACATTCTCGGACGACCGCCATCGCTGCTAGCGAGCACGCCATTCGTGATCGTTGACAGCAACACACCGGTACCCCCCGATACCGGCAGATGGCAAGAGGGGCGTTCTGACTTGGCGCGTCAGAACGGAGGTATCCGCCCGACCCCGTCGGTCGTTAAAACAGCGGCATTCCCAATCCCCAAGATCGAGAATGGATTACCCAAGGGCCCGCCGACTGGATTGTTGGGCTACTGAATCGCGCGAATCAGTAGAAGTAACTTGCGCAGGCGAGCTCTAGCCCGATGAGCCGCATCCCTGGGCGTTACTCAGGGCATTTCGCGATCTCTCCGGCGCGATATGCAGAAACACAGGAGCCTTTCTGGCTGGTCGGCCAGGATTGTAGTACTTCAAGACCCCGTCCCCGGCGGAACCGGACCAGGGCTTGCTGACGTAGTCGCGCCCTCTCGTCACCTGCAGCACCCAACAGGGGTTGACCAGATGACTGGCTGATCAGCCACCCCGTGTCGTCGCGCCTCATTTGCATGCTGCCTAGCGTGCCTCCAGCCACATTCGTGAATGGACAGAGGCTTATCACTTACCGAATAGATAAACCGACGGACATCAAATGAGTAACAACACGCTACGTCACGACTGGATAAAGTTGTGCTCCCGTAACCGCGACGGCTCGCATGCCACCCAGGCCGCTCGCCGCGCTGTATTGAAGCAAGCGGCAAACCAACTGCAGCGTGAGTTGGGATTTCGTAACCTGCGCGCCAACAGCATTGCTCAGCGTCATATTGCGGCACTGGTCAGGCACTGGCAGACAGAACAACTGACTGCTGGCACGATCAAAAACCGCGTGGCTCATTTGCGCTGGGCAGCCGAAAAGGTAGCCAAGTTTGGTGTTGCTGGAATCACCAACGAGCAGCTAGGGATTGAGAAGCGCCGGTACGCCGCCAAGGAGTCCAAGGCCATCAGCCTCAGTAAGGCTCAGATGGACAAAATCACTGATCCGCATATCCAACTGTCACTGCGCCTGCAGGAGCAATTCGGACTACGCCGTGAAGAAAGCCTCAAGCTAATCGTCAACCAGGCGTGGCAGGGGGACCGCTTAATCCTTCAGGCCAGTTGGACCAAAGGGGGACGTCCCAGAGAGCTTGAGGTTCGCATGCCAGAGCAGCGTGAGCTCCTGAATCAGGTACGCGCTCTAACCGGCAAAGGATCACTCATTCCAGCGCAACGAAGTTACATTCAACATCTAAAAATTTACGAGCGCCAATTGTCGACCGCGCGCATTAGCCGCGCGCATGGTCTACGCCACGCATATGCCCAAGCCCGTTACCAGGAGCTGACTGGCCGGCCCGCCCCAGTGCTTCTACGCATGCAACTCAATGACGCCAATATCAACTGCAAGACAGTAATGAACGGCAAACTCTCTGACGCTGACGCTCGCCAGTTGATTTCCAGGGAGCTTGGCCATGAACGAGTTCAAATCACAACTATTTACCTAGGGAGGTAAATGATCATGCGACGTCCACCACTAGAACGCCCCCGTCGGAACAAGAAGCCAGGGTTTCAACAGATACTTCGTCTTGTTGAGCGAATGAGTCGCGATGATTCACGAAAACCAACCAAGCCAAACGAAAATCCTAGTGATGAGCCAGGAAATGAGTTTTGAAGTGATTCCAGATCGGAGGAAACCCAGCTTCGGTTTTTGCCACAGCGTCAACGGTGGCTGAAGCAAGCAAGTGGCCGCTGAACCCTCTCAAAAAGAACCGAAAGCACGTGGCCGATCAGAGCTACCGGATCGATGATCGGCTTCCGTTTACCATGATTTACCAGTGCCAGTTACGATCCACATCAAAGGCTGGTGACACACAATTTATGCCTCGACACTGAGCCTTCATCACAATGATCGAGGGCTTTTTAATGTTAAACGCCTATGCAACATCTGAAGAAATCGAAGAGCTGATCAAACAGCTCATACCCTATGGCCGAGACGGCTGGCGGGTGTGGTCAGCACGCAGACCACAGGGCTTGGAGCATCTCCAACTGGTGGCCATTCCTTGGCTGCTGGGCATCCCCCTCGAAGTCCTTCCACCACATCCAGCCCTGCCTGATGCTCAGATCGAACTCTTGGTCGCCGAGCTAAATCGGCGCAGCGGCTGGGATGCGCACATCCGCGCTCTAACCGAGCAAACATTGGCGACAAAGATTGCCGCTCTCCCCCAGGCGTCTGTGGAATATACAGGGAGAGCGTAAATGAGCATCAAGCCCCACCAGAGGTTGCTGCTGCTTTGGGTGTCGCTGCTGTTGCTGACTTTATCCACTGTCGGTTTACTTAAAAACATCCTGCCCATACCTGAGGTGATAGCACTCATCATTTGTGCCATTCACACCAGCTGGATTGCTCTACTCCTAAATAGGCGAGGCTATTCAGATACAGCCCGCACTTTGCTACTGGTTGTGATTAGCATGTCCGCTGGACTATTCGGAAATTGGTTTGCGGGCCGACTCTAATATCACTATTTATCGCCGTTGTTCCGGCTAAGGGATCGATGTAAAGATTTATCCGCCTTGAGCTGCTGGAAGCTGGCCCCTGATCCATTCGAAAAAGCGGGTGATTTTGGAGCCCGCTTTTTCTTCCCCTCAAACATCCGGAGCTTTATTGGGTAATTGCACAGATTTTCCCACCAACTTGCAATCGACCTGACCAATCATTTGCATCGGATTTGACCATCTTGCTACGTAGCCACGACCGGCATCGACCGACCTATTGCAGCCCCTCGATGCTGTCGGTTGTCAGCCACGAGTCACCCACGGAGATGCCTCATTGAGCCTGGAGCTCCGCTATGTCCCTGCGCTATCACTCAAAAGAAAAGCTATGACAATAGGTCCTTTACGGCGCATCGAAGTCCTTCCTCACTACGGACTGAAATGGCGGGCAGCTTCCGCGCCTGGGTCGGTACGATGGATGAGTCGTCCAAATTGAACAGCCAGACTTTCATACCACCAAGTGCTTCCAGGCTGAGCGCCAAGGCAAGTTCATCGTAGCACCAGGGGCTCTGAGCATAGAACCGACTCCAGAGGACCACTACGATGTCGCTGCGGCGGATCGCTCGCTCTATTGTTGTTAGAATCAGTTGGTCAGAAACGATCTCCCTTTCGCCCAATACTGCCTCAATACCGTAACTCCTTAGCACATTATCCAAAGCCGCACCCATGGCAGTGTCTTGACGCGCAACGCTGATGAAGATGGTTTTTGGCTGAGCATCGTGTGCTATCGACCGTCTTACTCGGTCACGAACTAGTCGATTAGCGATTAACACTGCTTTCGCGACGCTGTCCTCACTTTCCAGAATAGTTGCGTCGAACCCATGATTGAGTCGCGCCCAATTGCGGCGTCGGTAAATACGCTCTGCCGCCCCTCCCAAGAACGCAAAAGGAATGATCGGCAGGCCCTTCGCCTCAGCCAGATGGAGTAGCGTGCTTGCGGTCTTCGATACCTTCCCGCCGAGTGCCACGACGACGTCGGCTTTTTCAAGGGCCTGAAGCTGCGCAAGGAGCCAAGCCTGCGACCAAGAACCGTGTTCTTCAGTCTCCGGCGCAGGATAGTTCCAATCCTGGATCGTCAAATTAGCTCCGAAGGTCCGCCGAAAAAGCTGCCGCTTTTCCTCGACCTTCGGATGAGTTGGGCTGTGGAAATGAATGATACCGCCGTCCTTAGCATCGGCATAACCCATTGCGACATAGTAGTCTGCGGAATCGGGAAATGGACTACAGACAACAAGATGAGCCCCGGCCTGCGCCAATACAGTGCCTAGTTTGAGAGAAGCACGATGTAGTTGAGGCCGTTCAGAATCGACATCGGCTGTCTCACCCGTCTCGCCCCCGATGACGTAGACCGACCTCGCCCACGAATCCAGCCGTTTGGGATCTGGTGATCCACCGGAGTTAGCCTCACTAAGATTTTCGATCTCAAACAAACCCGCTTTGACCGCATGTGTAAATAGCAGAACAGCGTTCTTGGCAGACAACGCTCGGAACATGCCTTTGGCTACTGCCTCAATCTTCGCCTTGCGGGCATCCGCATAGTCAGAGATGCCGCGAATCGCAATAGTTCTGGGTGTTGGCGTATGGATAAGTGCGGCATCATAAACACCCGCAGTTTCCATCTCCATTGCCGCCGCCTTCCGGTCGACATTCTGTTTGATCCACTCCAAGAAGGCTTTGCCCTTACCTACTGCCGGACCGCTTGCGAGATTGAGATCATCACCCGCATAGAGCTTGCACTCTCCGCGCATTTCCAAGCCTGCGCTCACAAGTGCCGTTTCGGTCGTAGCCGATATTAAAGTAGACCTCAGCTGTCGCGTACTGTTCTGCCACGCCTTATATTCCGACTTACGGGTATGTGCAAAAAATTGGAAACGGTTCAATAGTCGCCGGGAAGTCAGAAAGTGATTTCCCGAAATTCGGAATGTCCAATCACCTTCCTCACCATGGGTAGCAGAATTTGCGAGATATTCGTTGACGCTGTCCGGGATAAAAACATCTCCCGGCTCCATTTCGTTAGCGAGTGATCCCGCGATTCCGACCACAACCACGTCTGCAGGCTTAAACTCTCTGATCAGAAATGAGACTGCGGTAGCAGAGTGGGTGTTCCCCATCTTACCGGCTGGAACCATAGCCACGTTGAAATCCCGGCCTGGCGTCGGCCCAGGGAGCCTCCCGAAGAAAGCAGTAAGGTTGGCATCCTTGAGCTCCCTAGCTTGAAATTGGTCTCCCAGTACTTCAAGCACTGACTCAGCTTCTTCGCTGAGAGCCACATAGAGGAGAATATCAACGCGGTCGGTCATGTCTTTCGAGGGTCCCGAATAGATGGGGTTCTTCAGCGAAGCAAGCAGGGCATATTAGCAAGCAGGCGAGAGATTTCGTTGCAAAATGAGCTTCAAGTGAAAGGATCGGGTTGAACCAACAGAGTCGGCGCCATTAGTAATGACCGATCAGGTTTGGCCGAGCTACGCATTCGATTGTGGATCGTGGTTGCTAGATCCTTCGGCACCTCAAAGGGGCTTGTGGTGCTTACCTTACTAGTGCAAAAGAGACAGAACTGACTCCCGGGAGGACTAAGCAAAAAACAGGCTGAGCACTCCACGGCCTGGCCACCCCAATCTCGGGCTGCTCGGGGCATCTGGTTGACGATCAATTCCTCTCGCCGCTTGCGAGCGGGACGCTCATCCTGAACTAGGATCCCCGCAGCACGCTGTGCCTCAGCAATCTCCGATTGGGTCTGCCTGTGCGCTGCCAATGCGGCTTCATTCTCGGCCACTTTGCTTCTTGCTCAACTCTCTTTGTTTCCTCGATCTCCCGCAGAGGAGCCTGTTCCAGCTCCCATTGGTCGTTGCAGCAGGCTCACCGAATGGAATCCTCGTATCCTGCATACAACCATCTCTCAGTAGCACCAACAACGTGGCTAGCCTCGCAAAAACGAGGCCGATTCTCCAGCGTTCGAACGAGGGGAGTATCCTAATCTTCCAGATGGATGACAGACTCACGGCTCGCAGCTTTATCGCGTGCGACAGCCCCTCAGGTACGTTTGAAGTCTGCACTGATGACATTCGTCGCTGGCTTCGAAGTGATGTACTTAATCCAGGCGTGCATCAGCGCGCGACGCTTCTCGAAAAAGTCTGACCTTGAATAAGCACCTTCGGTTTGGTCGCGCTCGTCATGGGCCAGTGCCAGCTCGCAAATTTCGCGTGGAAAATTGGTTCGCTCTCCCGCCCAATCCCGAAACGAGCTGCGAAAGCCATGCCGGGTAATATCGTTATGCCCCAAACCATGCAAGAGGTTTCGAATAGCGTTCGCGTGCATCGCTCCGCTTTTGCCCTGACCTGGAAACAAGAACTGGCTCCCCTCAACTCGCGGCAGGTTTTGAAGCATCTTAATGACCTCGGGAGCTAAGGGGATATTGAACGCTTTCCCCGCTTTCATGCGCTCAGACGAAAGCGACCAAACACCTTGTTGAAGGTCAAATTCACTCCAAGTAGCGAGACGCACCATATGCGATCGAGCCCCGGTCATGATCAACAAGCGCGCTGCGACTGAATCTCGCGAATTGTTGCTCTGCGCCAATCTGAGCATAAGCATTGGTACCTCTTTCCACTTCATTGCCGGGAAGTTCTGGCGTTTCCGAGCTTTTTTCTTCTCAGCCTTGCTCAGCAAATTATCCAAGTGCCCTCGCCATCGTGCGGGGTTTTCTCCCTCCCTTAACCCTCTTGCCTTTGCAGCGTCCAACACTTGCTCAATCTGCCCTCGGACTTCGTCGGCTGTGCGTGTTTTGCTCGCCCATATGGGTTGCAGTACCCTCAGGACGTTCTCGGTCTGAATATCGCAAGCGGGTAATTTACCAATACCGCTAAACACATAAAGCTCCAGCTTGCGCAGCCATCCTTTTCGCCACTTGTCCGACCAACCCGCACCATGTGCGTCCCGGTATTCGATCGCCAATTCTTCGAATGAGATCTGCCGGGCATCCTTTATTCGCTGCGCCTGCTTTTGCAATTCGCGCTCTGCATCACGAGCTGCCAAGGGGTCAGTGCCTGCTATCAACTGCCCACGTTTAGCACTGGCTTCTACACGTGCTGCCTTCAAACCAACCTCGGGATAGCTGCCTAAGCCCATCTCACGACGCTTACCGGCAATCTGGAATCTCAAGACCCAAGATTTGCGCCCGCTCGCTTTCACCACCAAGCGCAATCCATCCCCATCTTCATAGGTGCCTGGCGCTGCCAGATTCTCGACCTGCTTTGGATTCAGCTTACCCATAAGACTCTCCATCCAGTGGGGGAACATCAATTGTTCCCCCATTTGACCCCCCACTTTTATCCGGAAATAAACGATAAAAAATGGACACCTACGGACGAATCTTAGTCTCAACCCCCCGTTAAATCTATCTTCTGCGGAAAATAGCGAATAGCAACGAACAATCAAAACGCCGGCCACAAGCCGGCTTTTTAATGCCTGAAAGAAAGTGATTCACAAAAAAATCACTCAGCCCCTTCAGTATTCTGCGCATAAAACTCCTGCAGCTTGGCTTGCAACAGTTTCTTGTCTGGCAATTGAGTGCGGTACTCCGCAATCAAGGCTGGCGACAGTGAGCGGTTCAAGGCGTACTCGACAATTTCGTCCTCTTTGCTCGCGCACAGCAATACGCCGAGCGCCGGGTTTTCGTGTGGTTTGCGGACATTGCGGTCCAACGCTTCAAGATAAAAATCCATTTTCCCCAAGTATTCCGGCTCAAAGCGCCCGACCTTGAGTTCGATCGCCACCAGGCAGTTCAGCCCGCGGTGGAAAAACAATAGATCCAGCGCAAAGTCCCGCCCACCTACCTGCAACGGATATTGCGAACCCACAAAGCAGAAGTCCCTGCCCAGTTCGATCAGAAAGTCCCTGAGCTTGTGCAGCAGGCCTCCATGCAAGTCCGTCTCTGCATGACCACGCTCCAGAGCCAGAAACTCGACCACGTAGGCGTCCTTGAACACGTTCAGGGCCTGGGGATGAATTTGTCGCAGCGGTGCTGAGACTTTTGCCGGGCTGACCACTGAACGTTCAAACAAAGCTGCCTTGAACTGCCGCTCCAGTTCGCGGCTCGACCACTTTTCCTGGATTGCCATGCGCAGGTAAAACTCGCGCTCCTCCGGGTGTTTGCTCTGGTTGAGGATGACCAAGTTCTGGGTCCAGGGTAATTGTCGCAGCAGTGCTGCGACTTTTGCGTCATGCCTATAAGCCTCGTAAAACTTGCGCATGCGAAAAAGATTCGTACGGGTGAACCCCCGCAATCCAGGCTGCGTATAGGCCAGGTGCTGAGCCAGTTGAGCCACCACCCCATCACCCCACTCCGCCGCTTCAATCTTGCGGCTGATGTAGGCCCCAACCTGCCAGTGCAGCTCTATCAGCTCGGTGTTGACAGCCTGCATGGCGCGTTGTCGAGCAGTCACAATCAGTTGGGTAATTTCACTGAAAGCAGAATCAAGAGGGGTATTGCCAGGAAGATCATCCACGTCAGGGCATTTCCATGTCAGCTGGAGGGCTTTCTCAATTACTCCTGAAACCGACGCAGGAACATTCACAATGTATTTCTGCATGAAACCAACGCTAACAAGCTTCCCACCACCCAGAGAACACTAGCCAAGCCAAAATGGCCGATGCTAAATCCACCCCGTCCAGAAACCGCTCCCCTTACCCCGGAAGTAGCTCTGCCTGTCGGACTTCGCTTTCAAGCTCAACGATGAAGCCCTGTATGGCGCCAAGGATCACGGGCGCAATCGTGTGCAAACCCTGCGCAAGTTGTACCTCAACCTCACGGATAGCTGAACGATTTCACCAACGTCAACTCCCCCACCGCGCGCATCGGCACCACGAAGGTATCCATCTTCTCGCTCGGCGTGCCTTCCTCGGTAATCACCGTCACCTGCGCGGTGGTCAGCGCTTGTACCGCGTCTTCCTGCCCCTCTTCATCACTGCTGTAACCACCGCCAAAGTAGTTCACATAGACCAGATATTGCCCCTTGATCGGTGCAGGCATGGCGAAGATTTCCGGGCCGTAGCCAGTAGTGACGTCGACGTCGAGCGCTGCGCCGTTGGGGGCGACGCGGTCGCCGTACCAGATGTGCGCGCCGTCGGGGGTGATGAGGTGCAGGTCAAGGTCGGTGTTGTCGCTGTCCCATGCCAGTAATACACGTAACTTGGCCGGGGTCGCACCGCCGCTGCTGTTGAGGAATTGCGTGCGGTGACGTTGCTGGCCATCGGGGTTGCGAACTTCGACGCTGTTGCTGCCGTTGGGGAATGAGAACGGGCGATCGAAGCGGCCGGCCGGGTCGATTTTCAGCGGCATGCTCACCCCGTTGACGATCAGCCGGCCGGGCTCTGAGGATTTCGCTGTGGCTTTGATCTGGCCGCTGATGCGTGCGGTGTTGGCCTGCCCTGCCGGGGTGTTGACCGACGAGGCCGGGTAGTTGACGACCTGCCGGAAGCTTTCCCCTTCCCCCTCGGGCGCACCGGTGCGCCAGCCGCCTGCGGGGGTGTCGAGTTTGACGCTGTCCACCGCCATCACTGATGGCAACGCCAGCAGCGAGCAGAGACACAGCAAGACCTGTGGATAACGGAGTTTCATGGTCTATTCCAGCAAGAGGTGGCGGGCGAGCCCTTCGATGTAGGTTTCATTCTGGCCGTTGGGGTGTGCCTCGAAGGCCAGGTGCAGGTATTCGTGGGTCAGGTCGAGGCGGTCTTGCAGTGTCAGCACGCCGCGCACGTAGATACGCTGGCGTTCGCGGTCGACATAGGGGCGTCCGAAGGCCAGGCGGCATACAGCGAAGGCGCCGACTTCGTTGTAGCCGACCTCGCCTTCCAACCGCACACGCCAGCCGCGCCGTTGTTTCTGCAGCCAGTCTTGTGCGGCGGGCAACGCTTCGCAGGACGCGACCGGGTTGTCCCAGCGACTGAGACTGGCGCGTGGGTAGGCGTGCAGCAGGATGGCGTCGTAGCGCTGGCCGGCACCGGCCTGTTCGACGGCTTGCTGCCAGGACAGCTTGTCCGGGCCGGGTTGATCGGAATGATAGGTGACGGTGCTGCCGGCCAGGACCAGGTCGCTGGTCCACGCAGCGATATCGCGGGATTCGGAGGATGCCGGACGCGGCGCGACCCGCTGACGGCTACTGCTGTCGTCGATGCTCAGGCAATCGCCGCTGCGCGTGGCGTTTTGCAGCAGGTACGTGCGGATGGCCACCGCGAGGGCTTTGGCGGCCTCGACCGGCTCGGCAGTGGCTTCGCGCTGGAGCACACGGGCGACGTACTCTTCGCGATCCAGCCGGGCGACGAGCTTGTCGTTCAGCAGAAAGAGTTCGCCGTCACTGTGGATATCCAGCGCATTGCCGTTGGCGAATTCGACGCGGTAGTTACCCTGTAACGCTCCGGAAGACACCGCAGAGCCTCCTGACAAGACACGCCGAAGTGGATAGCGGGAGAACAGGTCGACCTCTACACACTTCCCTGCATCCGCAGGCCAGGCAACAGGAATCGCCGCGGACAATGCCTGCGCGTAATCACGCAGTACCCGCTGACTGGTGCCCCGCCCCCCAGCCCAGACCGGTGCACCATCCGCCGTCCAACCGGCAAATCCGCCCTGGCGTGACGTGGCATCCTGATCTGCCAACCAGCTCCAGGTCTTCACCCGCAGGCGGCTTCCAAGTTCGCCGACGACATTGCCATCAGCGGCATTGAGCACCACGTCGAGCAACACACGTCGGGCTTGATCCTGCGCCGGCAGCACGGCCAACACCTTCAACAGCTGCGCCACCGAAACCCGGGTAGCCGGTTGCAACGAAGGCAAATCCAGCAACCATGGCGGCGCCTGCCGTGTCTGCCAATAGGTTCGCCAATCGGCCTCGCGGATGCCCAGTCGCGCGGGTTCGAAATACAGACCGCATGACTTCACCAACGCCTGATCGCGTTCGATCCTGCCGCCCGCCGTGCAGCAATAGACTTCTTCCTTCGACTGGCCGCGACATTCATAAGCCGGCTCACGCGCACCGGTATCCACCAGCCAGGCGTAGACGAACAACTTCCACACACTGCCCAACGGTGTCTGCAAGGTCTGCGGCAGTGGCTCGTGGGCGACCACCTGAGTTCGGCTCAACGACAATAAATCGCCCTTGAAGGCCAGGCGCAGCGGTTCGTCCTGTGCTGTCGCCAGCACAGGGATCAAACACAGCAGCCACCCCAGCAGCAACCTGTGCACGTCAGTGAACCGTGACCTGGCCAAGGGCTGCCTTTTGTTCCATCGCCTGATGCTGCGGCGCATACACCTGAGTGAATCGCACCGGCGGCAAGTTGAACTGCCCCTTCTGCGAGAAACGCACCAGATGCCGCAGGCGCAATTCGCCACTCAAGGCATCGACCGGAACGGCATAAGCCATTTGCCCCGGTTCGAAACGCGCCTTCTCCAGCGATGTCGGTTCGGTGCCAGCCTTGCCCATGAGCTTGATGCCCCAGGTCGTGCGCTCGACATCGGCGCCCGGTGGCAGCGGCACTTCCAGCAGGCCGTAGCGCAGCGGTTTGGCAGCTTTGCTGGTGACGATCACTTCGTCGAGATAGAGGCTGTCGCTGGACAGCGCCGCGTTGCCGACTGCCTCGAGTTTGAAAGTGAAAGCCTCATCCCCCGGCACCAGTCGCGACAGGCGACGGGTGATGGTCACGGCCATCGGATCCACTGCCGGCTGCTGGCTGCGATAGCTCAATGCAGCGCGCAGCGGACGCTCCTGCACCCCGCTCAGCGTCAATACCGTCGGCACTGGCGCAGGCCCCTGCCACGTCCAATACATCTCACCAGAAACCCCGTACTGTTTCTTCCAGCCTTCACCCGGCGCCAATGCAATGGTGGGCGATGCCTGCTCGATGCTGCGTTGCAGCCAGGTGAGCGCCAATGCCCGTTCCAGAGTCGATTGCTGCGGCAACAGGCGTTGCAACAACGACTGAGCGCGAGCCTGATCGAAGGGTTGCAGCGACAGGTTCAGCGCTTCGGCAAACGGCTGGGAACTGACCGCCAGACGTTGCTGCGCGTCGGCCAGTTGCCGATTGAACGCATCCGGCAAGGCGACCTTCGCCTGCCTGGCCAGCGAGGCCGTCAACACTCGCGCGGCAGCCAGCCCCAATGCGGAGTCAGGATCGCTCATGACGAGGCTGTCTTCGCCATCCTCCATCAGGTTGGCGGCACTGCCCTCACCCGCTTTCGCCAGATCATCCATCAGCCCACTGAGCAAGGTATTGACCGGCAACTGCATCTGTTTGGCGAACGACAGGATCAGCGCCCGCTGCAATAGCGGCGTGTTGTTCGCCTGTTTGGCGTAGACCTCCAGCACCCGCTGCCAATGCTCCGGCGGCAGGCTCAGGTCCAGCACCCGGCTGGCGTGCCAGTCAGCGTAATAGGCGTAGGCGGTGAGGAACGCGTCCGGCTCGCCGTCCATGCCCCACCAGGTGAAGCTCGCCGAAGGGCCGGCCATTTGTACCAGGCGCAGGCGGCTGTTTTGCATGATCAGGCGCAAGCGATCGCGGATCTGCGGATTCGCCGCCAGCGTCGGGTAGGCAATGCTCAACGGCAACAGGCGACTGGCGGTCTGCTCGACGCCACCGTAGGGGTAGCTCAACAGATCGTCGAGGGCCGAACGGAACAACGCTTGCGGACTGTCATCCAGGCGCAGGCGAATATCGGCTGCGTCTGCCGGCAGAGTCAGCGGTGTATCGCCGCTGCTCACATCGAGACTCTGGGATTGCGTCACCCGCCAGCCTTCACCGGTCGCGCTCAGCTGCACCGTCAACGCATCAGCGGTTTTGCCGTCCTGCACCAGCTCGGCGCTCCACTCGCCATTGGACAGTTCAAACGCTGACAAGGGGATGTAGTTGATGCCGCTGTTCAGGGTCACAGGCACGCGCTGTTCGTTGCCGGCGTAACGGGTCACCAGCTCGGCCTTGAGCGGTTTCTCGGCCTGACTGAAGGCGAACACTCCGAGGTCCGGTTTGTCGCCGGTACGGAATCGACTCGGCCCGCTCCACTTCAGGTACAGCGGTTTTTCCGAGCGTACGAATTGCTTCTTCTGTCCGACCTGACCGTCATCGGCGATGGCCCTGGCGGTGATGCGCCAGCGGGTCAGTGAGTCGGGCATCTTGAAGGTGAAGCGGGTTTTGCCGTTGGCATCGGTCAGCAATTCTGGCTGCCACGCTGCCGTGTCGACGTCCTCGCGACGCGGCCGTTCCAGCACCTTCACGCCGCGCTCACTGCGATTGGCTTTGCCCGGTGCACCGGGGCTGCCCGGCAAGGCGACGTCATAACTGATGAACGACAAACTGGCGCTGGTGCGCACGTTGTTGCGCCGCGGGTGATAGAAGAACTGGTCGATGCTCGGCGCCACTTCCGGTTGCAGGGCGTAGACCATTTCATCGACCACGCTGACCGTCAGGTGCGCCGGGATCGGCTTACCGGCAAATTGAGTCGTCAGGTCCACCGAGACGGTTTCGCCCGGCTGGTAGGTGTCTTTATCGGTGGCGATGGCCACCTCGATTTGTGGCGTTACCACCTTGATGCCGGCGTTCTGGAAACTGTACTGGCCGCCCTTGGTGTACAGCACCGAGAAGGTCAGGTTCGGCGCGAAGCCGTCCTTCACCGGGATGCGCGCGCGGTATTGGGTATCGCTGAGTTTTTCCGTCTTCAGCCAGTCACCGCCGCTGGACAGCAGCGCGGTCGCCTCGACCTTGTCCCGCTCCAGCGACAGCAAGGCATCGTTGACCGGTTCCGGGAAAGTGATCAGCGCCAGCGCTTCATCGCCGGTGATGTACTCGGGCTTGTCGAGGACGATTTCCACGGTACCGGGCACGGCCTTGACACCTTCGCCGGTGACTGAATGCCCGGTGGCGCCGACCACGCGACCGTGGTCATCCTTGAGTGTCAGGTTGTAAGTGCCCGGTCGGTCAAAGGCCAGGGTGAAACCTTTGTCGCTTGCCGTGAGTTTGCCTTCGCCGCTGCTCTGGTCTTCCAGACGTACCCAGCCGTAGCTGCCCGGTGTAACGGCCTGCGCCTGCTCGCCTTCGCGGGCGTAGCTGAACGCAACCTTGTCGCCCACCGCGCTGAAGCGTCGGGGCGCGCTCAAGCGGAAGTTCGCCGCGCCACGGTCGATGAGGATTTCCTTGGTGGTCTTGACCCGATACGCCGCGCCGTCGCTGGCAAACACGGTCAGCATGTAGCGACTCGGCTTATCGGCGGCGGGCAGGTCGAGCGTTGCGTTGCCCTTGGCGTCGGTGGTCAGTTCGGTACTGGTCAGCTCCACCGGAAATTGCCCAAGGTATTGCAGTTCGTTGTCGACCATCGACAGCTGTTGGGCGCGCAGGCTCAGGCTCAATTTCGCATTGGCCACCGGTTTGCCGTCCGGGTACAGCAGCACCAGGTTGCCCTTGACCGGTTCGCCGGTGCGGTAATCCTGCTTGGCCAGATTGAGCGAAATCTCGAAGTGCGGCTTGATGTATTCAGCGACGCGGAAGGCGCTGCTGTAGGTCTGGTCCTTGTAGGTGAAACGCAGTTCATAACCACCGGCCACGGCATTGTCCGGCAACTGGAAGCGGCCCTGGGTGCCGGCCCTGGAATCGAGCTTCAGATCGAGGGATTGCAGCGCCGTGCCGGTGGCATCGAGCACGCTCACATTGACGTCGGCAGCGCTTGGCTGCACCGAGTCCCGCGCGTTCTTGAATTCACGTCCGACGATTTTCAGCGACACCCAATCCCCCGGCCGATAGAGCGGCCGGTCGGTGAAGGCATAGAGTTTGGTGTCGTAGATTTCGCTGTCGTAGTAGAAATTCTCGGAGACGAACACCCCGCCCTCTTCGTCCTCGCCGATCACGAAGGAACGCTCGGGGCTGACGTGTTTCAGGCGCAGCAAGCCGTCGCTATCGGTGGCGCCACTGCTCATCACACCCAGGCCGTCGGTCCACAACACATTGACCTTCGGCACCGAGCTGCCTTCGTGTTTGCGCGCAGCCCACACCAGCAATTCGTCACCGGCAATCTTGCTCGCCGTCACGGTGTTGGAGACGAACACCATGGTGGTCGCGCGGTACTTGCCGATCAGCGCTTCCACCAGATAAAGACCCGGTTTGAGATTGCCCAACGGGATGTACACATTGCCCGGCGCGACACTGACAAACTCGCTGGAAGATCCGGCCAGGTTCACCCCCGCCGGTGGCTGGATCGGCTTGGCCTGCCACAACGGATAACGGAACTGGCTGACCACCGGCAAACCCGGTATCAACGCGAATTGCGGCTGCGCATCGTAGGGCGTTGGCGCCGCCATCGCATTGCCCATCTTCAGTTCCGGCACTTCCTCGGTGACTTGTTTACGCGACTCGTAGGAAAACGCCCGCTGCATCACCCGGCGGGATTTGCGATACCAGTTGTCCCACAGGTACGCGAGGGTGTTGGACAGACCTTCACCCTTGAACTGGCCGTCGCTGACCACCCGATGCAGATTCTTCTGGCGCTTGAGGAAGTCCAGCGGCTTGTCGATGCGATACACCCGAATGTCCGCGCCGCCATAAGGTTCCATGCGAAACCGGCGATAGTCGCGGCCCGGCGCTTCGAGGCGCACCATTGCCGGTTCATCGCTGGCAAAACTGCTGTCGGCCAGCAGGAAAAAGCTCTCACCGGCCACTGGCGCATAGCCGCTGGCCGGGACCGAGTCATCGGCATTAACCACCGAGAGTGGCAGCATCCACACCAACATCAGAGACAGAAAACGCAGCATGCGGGCACCGGTCATTGGGAGAGAAAATTCAGTCGATAGACGCCGATGAAGTTGGGGTTGGCTGCATCGGGTATCCATCGGGTGTCCTTCCATGTCATGAGTTGCTGCAGGCTTGCCGAACGCATGCCGTTGTCGGTGGGTGTGGTGGTACCGGTGTGATAGGCGATGTAGCGGCCCATCCAGATCATCAGGTGCTGGTCGTCGCCCTGATCGAAAAACATCAGGTCGCCAGGGCGTGCCTGTGACACATCGCGGCTGACCAGATGGCTGTTGAACTGGATCAATTTGATCGCGTTGACGTACGGCCCGACCTTGCCGCCGCCCTGCTGCCACTGTTGGGCGAGACCGCGCTGGGCATCGCTCAATTGCAGCTCCGGCGGCAGGTAACGATTGGACAGGCCATTGCTGCGCAGCCATTTGTCGTCATGGACTTTCAGCGCTTCATTGGCGGCAAAGCGCACCAGCCCGGCGCAATCCTGCTGATACCAGCGCGGGCTCGGGCCCTGGCTCAGTTGCTCTTGGGCGATGCGCACGAACCAGGCGCGGAACACCTGGGATTGCTGCGGGTCGAGCGATGGCGTCTCGACGGCTTGGGCACCTGCGCTCAGCAACAACGCCAGCAGGCCGAGACTGCGGATCAATGCCGTCACAGCGCTTTCCACTCCAGCGGCAGCCACTGCCAGTGGCCGTCTGGCTCGCTGCCTTGCGGCAAGGTCAGGGCGTATTTGCCGTAGCCACCGAGCGTACGCAGCTTCGGAATCAGGAAGGTTTGCGCGGCGTTGTAGAACACCGGTTCCATGTCCTGGGGCAGGCTGTCGAGGGTTTCCTGCTGCATCAGTTGCGCCATCGAATCGGGGCCGAAATAGACTGGCATCAGCAAGTCCTTGGGCACCACGTCGGCCATCGGCGGGAAGCGTTTGTCGAGGGTGCCGAGGGCCTTGTCCACCAGCTTGTCGTCGAGGGAAAACAGCAACGTCGAGCCATGGCGCGCCAGGCTGACTTTCATGAACGCCTTGCCGGTGATGGCATCGGGATCTTGAGCTTCCTTGGCCGCATAAGGACCGAAACTGGAGCTGACCTGGCGTTGCCACTGATGGCTCTGGTCTTCCTGTTTTTCCACCACCGGGAAGGCACCATCCTCGACATTGCTCTCGTGCGCACCGACCATCGAGCCGAACAGTTTGCCCAGATCCCCATCGAGTTTGCCGCTGTCGTCATCGTTGAGGCTGGCCACCAGCAAGGGCGTGTACAACCGAGAATCGGCATACCAGCACAGCCCCGCCGCGCCGGCCATGTGCTCGGTCAGTGCCTGGGCCACCTTCTCCTCGGCACCGAGTTTCACCAGCAACGGTTTCTGTTGTTCGGCATCCAGCGGCAATGCTACACAAGCGCTTGCGCCCATAGGCATGGCTTGCCAGATCGGTTTGAAATCGAAGTCCGGCTGGTTCTCCAGCTCGTCCATGGCCAGGAAGCTGTGCCAGCCTTTGTCGTCCATGTCGAAACGCAGGCCGGCGAAGTTCGGAATGAAACGCTGGTAACCCATGGCCAGCACACTGGCATTCACCGACAGGCGTTGTTTCACCTGCGGCGCACGAGGCGGCAGGCCGAAGGCTTCGGGAAACAGTTTTTCGCCATTGAGCAGCGCAGCAACGGCCGTGGTCGATACGCTGCCCGGTTCCTCCGTTGCACCGCTTTGCGGATCGTAGAGTTTCGCCGGATTGGACAGCACCACCAGTTTGTCGCCATGGGACGCGAACAACAGCGCCTTGCTGGCGTTGTAGTTGAGCTGATAGAGCGGCACATCTTCGCTGCCGACCTTCACGTCAGCGACCTTGCTCAGCTGCGAGTCGTCCAGCGCGACTTTGGCCATCGGTTCCAGCACCTTGGCCAGGCCGCCGCGATCCATCACCAGCAGGAAATCCTTGAGCCGCCCGTCCGCCCCGCGCCACAACGCCACGTCGGCAGGCTGATCGAACAGTTGCTCGATCAGGGTGTCCTGCAGCTTCAGGTCATGTTCGTAGATGATCCGCCGCAGACTGCCGATCAAGCCGAGGCGATCGGCGTGGGTTTCGTAGTAGAAGACGAAATCTTCGGTCAGGGTTTCCTTGAGGAAGGGCACCGCGAGCAGGTCTCTGGGCAACTGGCTCAAGGAATGGGTTTCCAGCAAACCATCCGGCCGCCCCATACCCAGTTTGTCACTGGCCAACGCAGGCGCCGGCGCCTTGGGCTTGTGCATGAGCCACCCCAACCCACCGGCCACGCCAGCGACCAGGCATATGCCGATCAGCAGCGTCGGCCAATGCAGGGAAGGTTTGGCCGCGGGTGCGCCAGCGGCCGGAGTAACAGTGCTATCACTCATGTTCACAAAACCCGATGTTCATCCGTGGAGCGGGATGCTTAGTAGTTGAAAGTCTTGACCAGCAACAGGTCGCCGATTGCGCGCAGGGGCACGATGAAGGTCTCGCGTTTTTCATCGACGGTGTTTTCGTTAAGCACCAGGTTGATCTGCGAGGTAATCACCTCGTTCTGGTTGCCGGTCTCCTCGAAGTTATAGCCTTCGCTGCCGAAGTTGCCCCAATAGTTCACGTAAACCAGATAGGTGCCGTGCAGCGGTGCGGTCATGGTGAACATCTCCGGGCCGGGTCCATCGACGCCGTCCGGGTCGAGGCCGCCGCCATTGGTCAGCGCCGAGTGCGCCCAGAAAGCGTGCTGGCCGTCGGGGGTAATGATGTGCAAATCGAGTTCGGCCTTCGGGTCGTCCCAGCCCAGCACCACACGAATCCGCGCCGGGGTGCGCAGATTGTTGGCTTCATAGAATTGAACTCGCTTGAGTGACTGGCCTTCAACGCTACGCACTTCGACGCTGTTGGAACCGGCGCCGAACGCATAGGGCCGGGCGAAACGGCCCTGGTCGTCGGTGTACAGATTCAAGGGATTGCCGTTGACCGCCAGCGTGTGCGGCCCACGCTGAGTGCCGAGGGCCTTGAGTTGGCCTTCGATCATCGTGCGATTGCGCTGCACGCCCCGGTCGATGGGCGGCGTGGGATAGGCGACTTGCGGGTTTTCCGTGCGATCCAGCAAACCGTTGTAGCGCCAGCCGCCCACCGGTTCCGACAACTCGGCATTCGGCGCGGCCAGAATCGGGTGCGCGATAGCCAAGCCGATCAGCAGCAAAAGAAATGAGCGCATGCGACGCCTCCTGCCATGCATGACGAAACCTTGCGCCTGATCCTGGGCGCGTTACAGATGGGAATACTGCGTTTCGTCTGAAAGACCCGTGACTGCCAGGTCGTATAGGGCTCGAAGGTTAGCCATTCGGGTGTTTTTTAACAATCGAATGGCTCCGAAATTGCGGCGGGAATCACGATTACCCGATACTGTAGGAGCTGCCGGAGGCTGCGATCTTTTGATCCTGCTTCCCAAAAACAAAGTCAAAAGATCGCAGCCTCCGGCAGCTCCTACAAGGGTGTGCGTCGTCTGTGAGTTTGCCCATAAACCCCCTATCTGCTAGTGTCGCGCCGGTTTAACGTCAACCGGAAATCGCCGCCATGGCCCGCAAAAAAGCTGCACTGGATTTCGAACAGTCCCTCGCCGACCTGCAAACGCTGGTGGAGCGTCTGGAGAATGGCGAATTGTCGCTGGAGGACTCGCTGGCCGCTTTCGAGCAAGGCATCGGTCTGACCCGCGATTGCCAGGCGGCGCTGGCCCAGGCCGAGCAAAAGGTTCAGGTACTGCTCGAGCGTGATGGCGAGTTGGCCGAGGAACCCTTCGACGCGGATCAACCAGAATGATTGCAGCCTACTCGGCCACCAGCCAGGCCCGCGTCAATGCGGCGCTGGAAACCCTGTTCACGGCACCGGGCCCCGAGTTGGCACGGCTGTACGAAGCCATGCGCTACAGCGTGATGAATGGCGGCAAACGCGTGCGTCCACTGCTGGCCTACGCCGCCTGTGAAGCATTGGGCGGCAAGCCTGAGCAAGCCAACGGTGCCGCCTGTGCGGTGGAGCTGATCCACGCCTATTCACTGGTGCATGACGATTTGCCGGCGATGGACGATGACGATCTGCGTCGCGGCCAGCCCACCACCCACAAGAAATTCGATGAAGCCTGCGCGATCCTCGCCGGCGACGGCTTGCAGAGCCTGGCCTTCAGCGCCCTGCTAGACCCGCGCCTGAGCACGTCGGAGGCCGAAATCCGCCTGCAGATGGTCAGCGCCCTGGCACTGGCGGCAGGCCCGGCGGGCATGGTCGGCGGTCAGGCCATCGACCTCGGTTCGGTCGGCCTGAAGCTCGACCAGAAAGCCCTGGAGTACATGCACCGGCACAAGACCGGTGCGCTGATCGAAGTCAGCGTCAAACTCGGCGCCCTGGCCAGCGGCCGTGCCGAGAAAGACGAACTCAAGTCCCTGCAGACTTATGCACAGGCCATCGGCCTGGCATTCCAGGTCCAGGACGACATTCTCGACGTCGAAAGCGATACCGCCACCCTCGGCAAACGCCAGGGCGCGGACATTGCCCGGGACAAGCCGACCTATCCGGCCCTGCTCGGCCTCGACGCCGCCAAGGCCTATGCCCTGGAGCTGCGCGACCAGGCCCTGCACGCCCTGCGACCGTTTGACGCGGCGGCCGAGCCATTGCGTGATCTGGCCCGGTATATCGTCGATCGCCGCAGCTGACGACGAATCCGCCAAAAAGGACCAACGCGTGGGCAGGGGACGATGCATCAGGTAAACTGCCGCATCTTTTATACCTATAACGATTCGCCTGATGCCCACGACGTTTCATGAGATTCCCCGCAAGCGCCCGACCACGCCCCTGCTCGACCGCGCGAACACGCCGGACGGCCTGCGCCGGTTAGGCGAAGCCGAGCTGGAAACCCTGGCCGATGAGTTGCGCCTGGAATTGCTCTACACGGTCGGCCAGACCGGTGGGCATTTCGGTGCCGGCCTGGGCGTGATCGAGCTGACCATCGCGCTGCATTACGTCTTCGACACCCCGGACGACCGGCTGGTGTGGGACGTGGGTCATCAGGCTTATCCGCACAAGATCCTCACCGGTCGTCGCGAGCGCATGGGCACCCTGCGCCAGAAGGACGGCGTCGCTGCCTTCCCGCGGCGCTCCGAGAGCGAGTACGACACTTTTGGTGTCGGCCACTCCAGCACCTCGATCAGTGCCGCGCTGGGCATGGCGATTGCCGCCCGCCTGCAAAACAGCGAGCGCAAGGCGATCGCGGTGATCGGCGACGGCGCGTTGACCGCGGGCATGGCGTTCGAGGCGCTGAACCATGCGCCGGAAGTGGACGCCAACATGCTGGTAATCCTCAACGATAACGACATGTCGATCTCGCGCAACGTCGGTGGCTTGTCCAACTACCTGGCGAAGATCCTTTCCAGCCGCACCTACGCGAGCATGCGCGAAGGCAGCAAGAAAGTGCTGTCGCGCCTGCCCGGTGCCTGGGAAATCGCTCGCCGCACCGAAGAATACGCCAAAGGCATGCTGGTGCCCGGCACACTGTTCGAAGAGCTGGGCTGGAACTACATCGGCCCCATCGATGGCCACGACCTGCCGACCCTGATCGCCACCCTGCGCAACATGCGCGATCTGAAAGGCCCGCAGTTCCTGCACATCGTCACCAAAAAGGGCAAAGGCTTCGCCCCGGCGGAAGTCGACCCGATCGGTTACCACGCCATCACCAAACTCGAACCGCTGGACGCACCGGCCGCTGCGCCGAAGAAGGCCAGCGGGCCGAAATATTCCGGTGTGTTCGGCGAATGGCTGTGCGACATGGCGGCTGCCGATCCGCGTCTGGTCGGGATTACCCCGGCGATGAAGGAAGGCTCGGACCTGGTCGCGTTCAGCGAACGTTTCCCGCTGCGCTACTTCGACGTGGCCATTGCCGAGCAACACGCTGTGACCCTCGCGGCCGGCATGGCCTGCGAAGGCGCCAAACCCGTAGTGGCCATCTATTCGACCTTCCTGCAGCGCGGCTACGACCAGCTTGTCCACGATGTGGCGGTGCAGAATCTCGACGTACTGTTCGCCATCGACCGTGCAGGTCTGGTGGGCGAAGACGGTCCGACCCACGCCGGCAGCTTCGATTTGTCATTCCTGCGCTGCATCCCCGGCATGCTGGTGATGACCCCGAGCGATGAAAACGAGCTGCGCAAGATGCTCACCACCGGTCACCTGTACGAAGGCCCGGCGGCTGTGCGTTATCCACGCGGTAATGGCCCGAACGCGACCATCGAGAAAGACCTCGAACCGATCGAGATCGGCAAGGGTGTCGTCCGCCGCCAAGGCAGCAAAGTCGCCCTGCTGGTGTTCGGTGTGCAACTGGCCGAAGCCCTGAAAGTCGCCGAGACGCTGGATGCGACCGTGGTCGACATGCGTTTCGTCAAACCGCTGGATGAAGCGCTGGTGCGCGAAATCGCCGGCAGTCACGAGCTGCTGGTCACTGTCGAAGAAAACGCGATCATGGGCGGCGCCGGTGGCGCGGTCAGCGAATTCCTCGCCCGGGAAAACATCCTCAAGTCGATGCTGCACCTGGGCTTGCCGGACATCTACGTCGAACACGCCAAGCCTGCGCAAATGCTGGCCGAGTGCGGGCTGGATGAAGCCGGGATCGAGGCATCGATCCGCGAGCGCCTGCAACTGCTCAACATCTAAACGCAAAACCCTGTGGGAGCGGGCTTGCCCGCGAAGAGGCCGGTATATCCAACATCAATGTTGGCTGTACCGACGCCTTCGCGAGCAAGCCCGCTCCCACATTTGATTTGTGTGCACCACGAAACACCATCGGACCACCCATGAAGTTCTCCCGCCTCGCCCTGCCCCTATTCCTGCTACCCACCGCCAACGCCCTCGCCGACACCTTCGAACGCGATCAGGCGCTGAAGCTGCCCGACGTGCTGATCAGCGCCAACCGCCAGGTCGAAGCACGCAACGACAGCAGCGCCGCCAACACCGTGTTCACCCGCGACGACATCGATCGCCTGCAACCCGATAGCGTCACCGACCTGTTGCGCCGTGTACCGGGCGTGCAAGTCTCGCAGGCCGGCGGACGCGGCAGTGTGCCGGGGGTGTACATCCGCGGCACCCAGTCAGCCCAGAGCCTGGTGCTGGTGGACGGCCAGCGCATCGGCAGCTCGACCTCCGGCGACAGCAACCTGCAACACATCAACATCGAACAAGTCGAGCGCGTGGAAGTGCTGCGCGGTTCCCGTTCGGTGATTTATGGCAGCGATGCGATTGGCGGGGTGATCCAGATCTTCACCCGCCGTGGCGGCGAGCAGGGCCTGCAACCGCGCCTGCACACGGCATTGGGCAGCAACCAGACCTGGGAGCGCAGCCTTGGCTTGTCCGGCGGCGATGAGCGAACCCGCTTCAACCTCGGCGCCAGCCTCGACGAAAGCGCCGGGATCAATCGCACCCACGAGTCTTACCCCAGCGATGGCGACCATGATGAGTACCGAAACCAGTCGTTCAGCCTGAGCTTTAGCCACGCACTCAGCGATGACATCGAGATCGGCGCCAACGCGCTGGATAATCGCGGCAAAAGCGAATTCGACAACCCGTTCGGGCGCTTCGACATGAATACGTTCGAGTCGGTCCAACAGCAGCCCGACAACGAATTCGATGTGAGCAGTGTCAGCAGTTACATCGACGCGCGCATCAATGATCTGTGGCAAACCCGCATCGAGTTCGGCCACAGCGAAAACCGCGAGAAGACCCTCGACAAACTCAGTGACGAACGCAGCGTGTTCAACACCTACCGGGATTCGGTGAACTGGCAGAACGACCTGGCGCTCGACGAGCGCAACAGTCTGCTGCTCGGAGGTGACTGGTATGACGACCGGATCAACAGCAGCGCCGCGTTCGATGAAGACAGTCGCTGGAACCGTGCGGCGTACATCCAGCATCGCTATCGGGCTGACAGTTTCTCCACGGAGCTGGGTTTGCGTCACGACGACAACCAGCAATTTGGCAGCCAGAACACCTGGAGCGGTACCTTCACCCTGCCGCTGAACCCGGACAACGAAGTGCTGTTCACCTACAGCGAAGGCTTCCGCGCACCGACGTTCAACGATCTGTACTACCCCGACTTCAGCAACCCGGACCTCAAGCCTGAAACCTCGAAAAGCTATGAGCTGCAATGGCGCAGCCAATTGACCGACAGAAGTCGCCTGGAAACGTCGCTGTATCGCACCGACCTTGAAGACGCGATCATCTTCGGCAGCAACTCGCGCCCCGAGAACGTCGCCTCGGCGCGGATCAACGGCTTCGAAGCCGCGCTGAAACAGGAGTTGTTCGACTGGCAAAGCAATCTCGGCGTGGCGATCATCGACCCGCGCGACCGCGACACGGGTCATACCTTGGCCCGCCGCGCGCGCCGCACTTTGAGTTGGGATCTGGATCGACAGTTCGACCGCCTGGGCCTCGGCGCCAGTTGGCAAGCGGTCAGCAGCAGCTATGACGACCTGAACAATCAACAGCCCCTCGGCGGCTATGCCTTGCTGGGGCTGCGCAGCAGTTGGGAGCTCAATAGTGAAGTCCGGCTGGAGCTGAAGGTCGACAACCTGCTGGACAAGGGTTACAGCCGGGCGTTGTACAGCTACCAAGGCAGCCAGTACGGGTATCGCGAGGAAGGTCGGGCGTGGATGTTTGGCGTGACCTGGACGCCGGAGATCTAAAAGCTCAACTCGATCATTTGTGGCGAGGGGGCTTGCCCCCGTTGGGCTGCGAAGCGGCCCCAAAATCCTATACCCGTATTTCTCAGATACATCGCATTAATCTTATTGCGTGTGCTGCGCACCCGAACGGGGGCAAGCCCCCTCGCCACAGGGTGCGATCAATTGGCACAGCTTGGCAGTCGCCTCTATCATCTGCCCACTCGGCCGCTCCAGGCCCTTGTCCGTCACCAGGCGCAATTGCCCCTGTGCTACCGCCGCCACCTGCGGCCAGGCTTTCCACGCATCGAGCTGCGCCTGATCGCTGGCCAGAATCACCTCGGGATTACGCTGCAACACGGCTTCCACGCTGACTTGCGGTGCCGGCAGTTTCAGGTCGGCAAACACGTTTTGGGCGCCGCAGACCTCCAGCGCATCGCTGATGATCTGCTCGCCGCCGACGGTGTACAACGGCCGATCCCATATCTGATAGAACACCCGCAACGGCTGATCCCGTCGATAGCGTTGACGCAGTGCATCCAACCGCTGGCGCATGTCGCTGGCCAGTGAAACGCCGCGGTCAGGCCGACCGAGCTGAGCGGCAATGGCCTCGATTTGCGCGGCGAGCTGCTCCAGGCTGTGGGGTTCGGCGACATAGGTGGGAATGCTCAGGCGTTTGAGCTGGTCCCGCTGGGCCGGGCCGACGCTACCGGGCCATAGCAGCAACAGATCGGGCTGCAGACTGAGCAGCCGCTCCATGTCCAACTGGCCATAGCGGCCAACGGAGGGCAGGTTCTTGAGTTCAGCCGGTCGCTCACCGGCGTCCAGCACACCGACCAGGAGGTCGGCAGAACCCAGTTCCACGACGATTTCAGAGAGTGACGGTGCAAGGCTGACGACCCGCTCGACCGCGATGGCCGAGCGGCTGGCGGCCAGCAGCAAAACCGCCAGCCAGAGCGCGCGCATCAACCGAGCTGACGCGGAATACGGTAGAGATAGAACAGCACGGCAGTCGACAGCGCCAGCAGCATCAGCGGCACCGCTTCAAGCCCGACGAACACCGCCAGGGCACCGATCCACGCTGGCAGGCCGGCGGCAAGGAACGCCGTACGGCGCTTCGCCGCCAGGTTGATCCACGCGCCAGGTTCTTCAGGGGTATCGAGGGCTTTCTGGGTGGCGATCAGCGCGTGTTTGTAGGCGCCGAAAAACTTCAGGCTGACAAACATCGAGGCGACACCGGCGATGAACAACGGCATCGCCAGCACCGGCAGAATGGCTTCGCTCTGGCCGAACACCGCGTTGATCACAAACAGCGGCAACAGGGCCAGTGCCAGGTATTGCCACCAGTTGACGGACAGTCGCCGCCGAACCTGACCGCGGGTCACGCCCGGTCTACCTCGCCCTGATGCTCATTGCCCATCATGTGGTCGAGCTTGCTGGCCTTGGTCGCCAGGTAGAGTCGGTTATGCGGGTTGTGGCCAGTGTGCAACGGCACGCGCTCGGCGACCGCAATCCCCATGTCGGTCAAGGCTTTGACCTTGCGCGGGTTGTTGGTCATCAGGCGCAATGACTTCACACCCAGGTGCTCGAGCATCGGCAGGCACATGGCGTAGTCACGCTGGTCGGCGGCAAAGCCCAGACGCTCGTTGGCTTCCACGGTATCGGCGCCACCGTCCTGCAGCTCATAGGCGCGGATCTTGTTCAGCAGGCCAATGCCACGACCTTCCTGGCGCAAGTACAGCAACACGCCACGACCTTCACGGGCGATAGCCTGCAAAGCGGCCTCCAGTTGCGAGCCGCAGTCGCAACGCTGGCTGAACAGGGCATCGCCAGTCAGGCATTCGGAGTGCAACCGGCCGAGTACCGGGGCACCGTCGTCGAACTCACCCAGGCTCAGCACAACGTGCTCGCGGCCAGTGCCTTCATCGAGAAAGCCATGCATGGTGAATTGCGCAAAAGGCGTTGGCAGCTTGGAAGCGGCGACAAAAACGACAGGCACCGGTGTGCTCCTGATCTAAAAGTTCTGAAGATTCGCAGAGCCGGCATTGTAACAGCAGGTTCCGAGCGACGCTTAGGCTGAATTATCGGCGATAACTATCAAAAAGTTTGATATGCGGGCCGATCAATCTTTGTAGGAGCTGCCGAAGGCTGCGATCTTTTGATCTTCAAAATCAAAAGATCGCAGCCTTCGGCAGCTCCTACATTGGCCCCGTTCAATTGTCTTCGAATGGGTATGGCTGTTTCCAGCGCTCGAAGATAGGTTTCAGCTCACCGCTTTTGACCAACTGCTCCATGCGCTGATCGAACAGCGCCATCAGGCTACGCGCCTTTGCGGTCTTGGCAAAGCACAGGTACAGCGGCAACTCGGCGATATGGGTACTGCGCAACTGGGAGGGGTCTTTGGCACGATTGCGTACGTAATCGACTTCGGTCTGCCCGTCGATGTAATAGTCGGCACGGTTGTGGGTCAGCATCGACACGATTCCATCGCGCCGCTGCACTTCAGCAAAGTGCTGCACGTTGGGCAGGTAATCCTGATAATCGTAACCACGGACCCAAGCCAGTCGATAATTGCCCAGGGTTTCCGGGGTTGGCACCGGACTGCTTGCCAGGCCCAGGGCGTAGATGTGATCGGTGTCGAAGCTCCAATGGGGATAGAGAACAGCCTCGGACTCATCACGATAGGAACCGACGCAGGCATCGACTTCACCCCGCTCGGCCAGACCCAGCGAACGCAAGTAGGGCTCGGTGCGGATGTCCACCTTGACACCTGCCGGCTCGAACACTTGTCGCAGCACGTCCCAGCCCAGGCCATGACCGTCAGCGGCGGTATAGTCCTCCCAGTCTTCGCTGGCCAGATGAATCACCGACGGCGACGTAGCACCCCCTCCTCCTGCTTGGGCGAAAGAGCAAAATATCGCGAGCACCAACACCATCAATCCACGTAGAACCATCCCTGCTCCCCCGATTAACGCCTGGTCACCCTTGATCAGGCGAAAAACCACACCAATCCCTGCATCGCCAACCAGGCGAACACCCCGGCCAGCACATCATCGAGCATGATACCAACGCCGCCATGCACGTGCCGGTCGATCCAGCGAATCGGCCATGGCTTGAGGATGTCGAAGAAGCGGAACATCAAGAAGCCTGCCAGCAACCACTGCCAACCTTCCGGCACCAGCCACAGGGTGATCCACATCCCGACCATTTCGTCCCAGACGATGCCTTCATGGTCGTGAACCCGCAAATCATCGGCCACTTTGCCGCACAGCCAGAAGCCGAACAGCATGGTGATGCCAAGCATCAGCCAGTAACCCCAGTCGGGCAACATCTGCCACAACGGAATAAAGGGCAGCGCAACTAACGATCCCCAAGTGCCGGGCGCCTTTGGCAAGGTGCCCGAGCCGAAACCAAACGCCAGGAAATGCCATGGATTACGCCAGACCGACGGCGGTACGAATTCCGCCGGGACCTGTTTGGGATGATCTGTCACGGTGACTCCCGAAAATGTTGATAACCCCGGGTTTGCGGGGTGATGTCTTGGCCATCGGCGTCCAGCAACGTCACGCCCTGCCCCATCACCACCTGCCCAATCACATGGATCGGCCAGCCGTCGGCCAGCAATAGCGGCAACTCGACGGACGGTAGGGTAAACGCCAGCACGTAATCGTCGCCGCCGCTCAGAGCCGCCACTTGGGCGTCCGATCGGCCGAGAAAGTCGACCAGGCTCTGCGACAGCGGTAAACGCTCCCGCTCGACTTCGATACCGACCTTCGAGGCCAGCGCGATATGCCCGCAATCAGCGAGCAAACCGTCGGAGATGTCCATCGCCGAAGTGGCTTTGCCCCGCAGCGCCTGCCCCAGGCCAAGCTGCGGTTGCGGCGACCAGTAGTGGGCCAGCAATGGCTCGGCAATGCTCACGTCGGCCGTGCGCTGGCCGAGCACCAATGGCAAGGCACCGGCGGCATTGCCCAGGTCGCCGCCGACACACAGCAGATCGCCCGGTTGCGCACCGCTGCGGGTCAGAGCCTGGCCACTCGGCACGCGACCGAACACGGTCATGGTCAGGCTGAGCGGCCCACGGGTGGTATCGCCGCCGACCAGTGCCACGCCGCAGCCTTGCGCCATCTGGTTCAAACCACGGGCATAGGCTTGCAGCCAATCGGCGGTCACCGTCGGCAAGGTCAGGGCAAGGGTAAAGGCGATTGGAGTGGCGCCCATGGCGGCCAGGTCGCTGACGGCCACGGCCAGCGAGCGCTGACCGAGCAGAAAGGGATCGCAGGGATCGGCGAAATGCACGCCGGCCACCAGCGTATCGGTAGATATCGCCAACTGCTCCCCGGGAGGAACAGCCAGCAAGGCGCAGTCATCGCCGATCCCGAGGGCAACGCCTTCGCCGCCCTGCGCACAAGGCGCGGCGGCGAAGAAATTGCGGATCAGCTCAAACTCGCCCATGGCTTCGTGTCGACATTCCAAGCGCCGATCAGCGCTTGAACGCCTTCACTTCAGCTTCACGCAGACGCGGGGCCAGCTTGTCGAGCACACCGTTGACGAACTTGTGGCCGTCGGTGGAACCGAAGACCTTGGCCAGTTCGATACCTTCGTTGATCACAACGCGGTACGGCACGTCGACGCGCTTGAGCAGTTCCCAGGTGGACAGGCGCAGAACCGCCAGTTCAACCGGGTCCAGCTCTTCGATGGTCAGATCGAGGCAAGGCTTGAGTGCGGTGTCGATTTCGGTCTTGAACTGCGGAACCCCGTGCAGGATTTCGCGGAAGTACGCGCCGTCGACATCGCTGAAATCGTTATCGACCCGGAACTGCGCTTCGATCTCGTTCAGCGACTGCTTGGCCATGTGCCATTGGTACAGCGCCTGAGTCGCGAGCTGACGGGCTTCGCGGCGCTTGGCGCTTTTCGATGGCTTGCCGGCATCCGCAGGCTTTGGATCGCGCGGGTTGAAACGATCGCTATCGTCGCTAATCACTTGGCCTCCAACTGCGCCAGCAGGCTGACCATTTCCAGAGCGGACAGGGCAGCTTCAGCACCTTTGTTGCCGGCCTTGGTGCCGGAACGCTCGATGGCTTGCTCGATGGAGTCAACGGTCAGCACGCCGAATGCAACCGGTACGCCGAACTCCATGGACACCTGGGCCAGGCCCTTGGTGCATTCGCCAGCCACGTATTCGAAATGCGGAGTGCCGCCACGAATGACTGCGCCCAGGGCGATGATTGCCGCGAACTCGCCCTTTTGAGCGACTTTCTGTGCAACCAGCGGAATTTCGAAGGCGCCAGGCGCGCGGATGATGGTGATGTCGCTTTCGCTCACGCCGTGGCGAACCAGGGCATCAACGGCACCGCTGACCAGGCTTTCAACGACGAAGCTGTTGAAACGGCCCACTACCAGAGCGTAGCGGCCTTTAGGGGCGATGAAGGTACCTTCGATGGTCTTCAGGGTCATTCGTTAGATCTCTTAAAGAGCCGGGACGCGTCTCGTACGCGTCCCTCAGTGATATTTGAACCGCGAATTCAAGGCCGGGAACAACCGGTCATTATTCGGAGGGCACGTATTCTACAACTTCCAGATCGAAACCGGATATCGCATTAAATTTCATTGGTGCCGACATCAGGCGCATTTTGCGTACGCCCAGGTCGCGCAGGATCTGCGAACCGGCACCGACAGTGCTGTAGGTGGTCGGTTTTTTCACCGCCGCGTGATCGGCGGTTTCGCGGATATGCGCCAGCAACACGTCACCATCGAGCGGGTGACCGAGCAACAGCACCACGCCGCTACCGGCCTCGGCAACCGCTGACATGGCGGCGCGCAGGCTCCAGCGGCCCGGTTGCTTGACCATCAGCAGGTCACGCAGCGGGTCCATGTTGTGCACGCGAACCAGGGTCGGCTCTTCGGCACACACGTTGCCCAGGGTCAGTGCCATGTGCACGTCGCCTTCCACCGAATCACGATAGGTCACCAGGTTGAATTGGCCCAGTTCGCTGTCCAGCGGCTGCTCGGCAATCCGCTGAACGGTACGTTCGTGGATCATCCTGTAGTGAATCAGGTCGGCGATGGTGCCGATCTTGATGTCGTGTTCGGCAGCAAAAGCTTCCAGCTCGGCGCGACGGGACATGGTGCCGTCGTCGTTCATCACTTCGCAGATCACGCCGCTCGGTTCGAAACCGGCCATGCGTGCCAGGTCGCAGGCCGCTTCGGTGTGGCCGGCACGGGCCAGGGTACCGCCGGCCTGGGCCATCAGCGGAAAGATGTGGCCCGGGCTGACGATGTCTTCAGCCTTGGCATCACGGGCGGCAGCCGCTTGCACAGTACGTGCGCGGTCGGCGGCGGAGATGCCGGTGGTCACGCCGGTGGCGGCTTCGATGGAGACGGTGAACTTGGTGCCGAAACCGGAACCGTTGCGCGGTGCCATCAACGGCAGCTTGAGCAGTTCGCAGCGCTCGCGGCTCATCGGCATGCAGATCAGGCCACGGGCGTGCTTGGCCATGAAGTTGATGTGCTCGGGCTTGCAGCACTCGGCGGCCATGATCAGGTCGCCTTCGTTCTCGCGGTCTTCGTCATCCATGAGGATGACCATCTTGCCTTGGCGGATGTCTTCAACCAGTTCTTCGATGCTATTGAGCGCCACAAGGCACCCCCTTGAGTCAGGATTTGAGGTAGCCGTTGGCGGCCAGAAAGCTTTCGGTAATGGTGCTGCCGGCAGTCGGCTCTGCGGCCTTGTCGCCCAAAAGCAGACGCTCCAGGTAACGGGCCAGCAAGTCCACTTCCAGGTTCACCCGGCGACCAGGCTGATACGACGCCATGATGGTTTCGCTCAGGGTGTGCGGAATGATGGTCAGCAGGAACTCGGCGCCATCGACCGCGTTCACGGTCAGGCTGGTGCCGTCGACGGTGATCGAGCCTTTATGGGCGATGTACTTGGCCAGGTCCTTGGGCGCGCGAATGCGGAATTCCACAGCGCGCGCGTTTTCGGTACGGGTAACCACTTCACCCACGCCATCGACGTGACCGCTGACCAGGTGCCCGCCAAGGCGAGTGGTCGGGGTCAGGGCTTTTTCCAGGTTGACCGGGCTACCGCTTTTCAGGTCGTTCATGGCGGTGCAATCGAGGGTTTCGCGACTGACGTCCGCCGCAAAACCATTGCCTGGTAATTCAACGGCCGTCAGGCACACGCCGTTGACCGCGATGCTGTCGCCCAGTTTGACATCGCTCAGGTCGAGCTTGCCGGTTTCGACGTGTACCCGCACATCACCGCCCTTTGGGGTCAATGCACGAATACTGCCGATGGATTCGATGATGCCGGTAAACATGAGGTTCTCCTCGAGAACAAAGCCAGCGCTATAGCGATGGCCGGAAATTATACGCTCGCTGCTGGCACAGGGATGGCGATGACTCGCCAGTCATCGCCAACTGCACGAATTTCGGTGATTTTGAGTGCCGGCGCATCCTTCATTTGTGCGAGCGGCCAGTCCAGCAGCGGCCGCGCCGAAGAACCCAGGAACTTGCCGGCGATGAAAATCTGGAATTCGTCCACCAGCCCAAGCTGAGCGAAAGCACCCGCCAGCCGTGGACCGGCCTCGACCAGCACCTCGTTGACGCCACGGTTGGCGAGTTCGACCAGCAACTGACGCAAGTCGACCTGGCCATCGTAGCCGGGCACGATCAGGCATTCCGGGCCATTGGCGTACTGCTCTTCCACCGCCACACAGGTGGCGACCAGCGCCGGGCCGGCCTTGAAGAACGGCGCATCCAGCGGAACGCGCAGGCGGCCATCGACCAGCACACGCAGCGGCGGCCGGCTCATGGCCAGTGCTGTTTGCTCGGCGTCCAGTCCGAGCTCATCGGCACGCACGGTCAAGCGTGCGTTATCCGCCAGCAGCGTGTCGGCGCCGGTGAGCACCACGCTGGCCTGGGCGCGCAGGCGTTGCACCGCCGAGCGTGCAGCCGGACCGGTAATCCACTGACTTTCGCCGCTTTCCATCGCCGTGCGACCGTCAAGGCTCATGGCCAGCTTGACCCGCACGAACGGCAAGCCGTGCTCCATGCGCTTGAGGAAGCCTTGGTTGAGCTTTCGCGCTTCGCCCTCCAGCACACCACTTTCGGTGGCGATACCGGCCTGAGCCAGGCGTTGCAAACCACGACCGGCGACTTCCGGGTTCGGGTCCTGCATCGCCGCGACCACGCGAGCCACGCCGGCATTCACCAGCGCATCGGCACAGGGCGGCGTGCGGCCGTGGTGGCTGCAAGGCTCAAGCGTCACATAAGCGGTTGCGCCGCGCGCCTGCTCTCCGGCCGCGCGCAAGGCGTGGACCTCGGCGTGAGGCTCGCCGGCGCGCTCGTGCCAGCCTTCGCCGACAATCTGCCCATCCTGCACGATCACGCAACCTACACGCGGGTTGGGGTGCGTTGTGTAATGCCCCTTGCGCGCCAGTTCCAGGGCACGGGCCATGAAATGGGCATCGAGGATGGCAAGTTCTGCGGGCGTGGTCATTCTTTCACCGGTTCACGGGCCAGGCGATCGATCTCTTCGCGGAACTCGTTGAGGTCCTGGAAGCGGCGATACACCGAGGCAAAGCGGATGTAGGCGACTTCGTCGAGCTTCTGCAGCTCGGCCATCACCAGTTCGCCAACCACGAGGGATTTGACCTCGCGCTCGCCGGTGGCACGCAGTTTGTGTTTGATGTGCACCAGCGACGATTCGAGGCGCTCGACACTCACCGGGCGCTTCTCCAGCGCACGCTGCATGCCGGCGCGGAGTTTTTCTTCGTCGAACGGCTGGCGGCTGCCGTCGGTTTTGATCAGGCGCGGCAACACCAGTTCAGCCGTCTCGAACGTCGTGAAACGCTCGCCGCAGGCCAGGCATTCACGCCGGCGGCGCACCTGTTCGCCCTCGGCGACCAGACGCGAGTCGATGACCTTGGTGTCGTTGGCACCGCAGAAGGGACAGTGCATGGTGGCAGGCAACAAAAAAAGGGAGGGCCATGGTAGCGCATCCCGGTGGCAAGACAAGCCATAGGGTTTGCGGTATACAGACGGGATGATCACTTGATCCATGGAATTCAGGTTTATGGAGCCACCAATGTCGTTACGTCCGCTCATTTTGCTCAGTGTTTTCAGCCTGCTGGTGGCTTGCGGCAGCGATGCACCCAAGCCCCAGCTGCCAACACCTGGCCCGGCGCCGCAGCAAGCGCAGAAGAAAGCCAGGGAGGCCGCCGACCTCGGCCCCCTGCCTGCCTATCAGCGTGAGCTGAGCGGCACCCTGCAGGGCGTGCCGGCAGGCGCCGAAGTCGAACTGGCATTGCTGGTGATCGACGAAAAAGACCGCCCGCAACAATTGATCGCCAGCTCCAGCCTGATCGGCAATAACCAGGTGCTGCCGTTTCACTTACGCTTCAATCCGGAGTCCTTCCCGACCGGCGCCCGCGTGGAACTGCGAGGCCGCGCCAGCCAGTCCGGCCAGTTGATCCTGCACTTGCCGTCGCAACTGATTACCCAGCCGACCACCCAGGCCCTGGGCCAATTGCAATTCGTCAAAGCCCCATGAGTGCACCGCTCGACCTGCAACGGGCCCTGGCTGAATTGCTCGGCGATGCACAACTGGTGGCCTGCCCGTTGCCGGAAACCGATTTGAAGCTGTGGCTGATCGACGGCGACAACATGGACCGCGCCTTCAGCCCCGAAGAGACCCGGCGCATCCTGCATGAGCCACCGTACTGGAGTTTCTGCTGGGCCAGCGGCTTGGCCGTGGCCCGCTATCTGGCCGCAAACCCGCACTGGGTCGAAGGCAAGCGGGTGCTGGATTTCGGCGCTGGCTCCGGGGTGGCGGGGATTGCCGCCGCCAGGGCCGGCGCACTGGAAGTACTGGCCTGCGACCTCGACCCGCTGGCGATTGCCGCGTGTCGGGCGAATGCCGAGCTCAATGACGTGCAACTCAACTACTCGACGGATTTTTTCGCCGAGGCTGATCGCTTCGATCTGATCCTGGTGGCGGATGTGCTGTACGACCGGGCGAACCTGCCGCTGCTCGACCAGTTCCTCAGTCGCGGCCGAGAGGCGCTGGTGGCGGATTCCCGGGTACGGGATTTTTGCCATCCGTTGTACCGGCGCATCGAGATGCTCGAAGCCATGACCCTGCCGGATCTGGCCGAGCCCCACGAGTTTCGGCATGTGAGCCTGTACCACGCGCAGCGTTAGCCAAGAGCTTCGCGAGCAAGCCCGCTCCCACATTGGAATGCGTTCTTCCCTGTGGGAGCGGGCTTGCTCGCGAAGGCGTCCGGTCAGGCAACATACCTCTCATGACTACCCCGCTTTCGGCGCCCCCCCACCAAGCCGTATAGTTGCCCCATTCACGCTTCTACGAGATTGCCCATGAGTCAGGAAACGCCGTACATCTTCGACGCCACGACTGCCGATTTCGACCAGTCGGTGATCGAGAACTCTTTCCACAAGCCGGTGCTGGTGGATTTCTGGGCCGAATGGTGCGCGCCCTGCAAAGTGCTGATGCCGATGTTGCAGAGCATTGCCGAGAGCTATCAGGGTGAGTTGCTGCTGGCCAAGGTCAACTGCGACCTCGAGCAAGACATCGTCGCCCGCTTCGGCATCCGCAGCCTGCCGACCGTGGTGCTGTTCAAGGACGGCCAGCCTGTCGACGGTTTTGCCGGTGCCCAGCCGGAATCCGCCGTGCGCGCCCTGCTCGAACCTCATGTGCAGATGCCGCCACCAGCCGCCGCCGATCCGTTCGAGCAGGCCCAGGCGCTGTTCGACGACAGCCGCTTTGCTGATGCCGAAGCGCTGCTCAAAGAGATCCTGGGTGAAGACAATACCAACGCCAAAGCGCTGATCCTGTACGCCCGCTGCCTGACCGAGCGCGGTGAACTGGGCGAGGCGCAAGCCGTGCTGGATGCGGTCAAGAGCGACGAGCACAAGGCCGCGCTGGCCGGCGCCAAGGCGCAGATCAAGTTTCTCGGTTTGGCCAAGGACTTGCCGGACGCCGCCGACCTGAAGGCACGGCTGGCGAAAGACCCGCTGGACGATGAAGCGGTTTATCAACTGGCGATCCAGCAACTGGCCCGTCAGCAGTACGACGCCGCACTGGATGCTTTGCTGAAGTTGTTCATCCGCAACCGCAGCTACAGCGAAGGCTTGCCGCACAAGACCTTGCTGCAGGTGTTCGAGTTGCTGGGTAATGATCATCCGCTGGTGAGCACGTACCGTCGTAAACTGTTTGCTGCGCTTTATTAAAAATCAAAAGATCGCAGCCTGCGGCAGCTCCTACAGAGGACTTGTATTCACCCTGTAGGAGCTGCCGCAGGCTGCGATCTTTTTACGGTCTACTCGATCCAGCTGTAGAGCGGCGTATCCCCGCCGCTCACCACCTTCACATCCGCACAATGGCGCAAACGCACCAACAGGCGCTTGCCCGCCGCCGCACTGCCGGTCAGGCCCTCCAATTGATCGAGCAAGTCCGGTCCACTCAACTGTCCGGCCTGACGCAGAAAATCCCGGGCGATCTGCCACAGCGCATCATCCTGATTCAGCGGCTTCGCCACCGGGGTGCTCACCGGGGATTTTTCTACCTGCAACTGCGCCCCTAATCGCGCCCAGTCCGCATCGTCCATCTCTAGGGTCAAATCCACCGGCCAGTCGCCGATGCTTCCGCGAATTCGCAACATAAGTCTGCTCCCGCACTTTTCTTCCCTGCATGCTCCCATGGGACTTGTGCAACGCCAAGCAGGCAGTCAAACTCTCCGCACCAATGTTATAAGATTACATAACATTTTCTTCATTTTACTTTTCGGAGACTCGCCATGCGTCGTCTGCTTCTCGCTCTGCCGTTTGCCATGCTGCCGCTGGCTGTCGCCCATGCCGCCGACGAACACGATCATGAGCATGGCAGCCTGGGAGCCCACGAACATGGCGTTGGACGCCTGAATGCGGCGCTGGACGGCAAGACCCTGGCGCTGGAACTGCAAAGCCCGGCCATGAACCTGGTGGGTTTCGAACACGTCGCCACCAGCGATGCCGACAAAGCCAAAGTCGCCGCGGCCCGCGCTCTGCTTGAACAACCGCTGGCCCTGTTCAACTTGCCGAAAGCCGCCGGTTGCGTAGTGGAGAACCAGGAACTGGAAAGCCCGTTGTTCGGTGACACACCCGATGCCGACGATGACCATGATGAAGACGCCAAGGGCGAGCATCATCACGACCACAGCGAAATCCACGCTCATTATCAGTTCACCTGCGCCACACCGGACGCATTGAAGACCCTGGACCTGGCGAACATGTTCAACTCGTTCCCGGCCACTCGGACGATTCAGGTACAACTGATCGGCCCGAACGGGCAGCAAGGCGTTGACGTGACGGCCAAGGCTGCCGCCCTCAAATTCTGAACTCACAATAGATTTCCTGTAGGAGCTGCCGCAGGCTGCGATCTTTTGACCTTCGAAGATCAAAAGATCGCAGCCTGCGGCAGCTCCTACACAGGTCATCAACATTCATGAAGTCGGCTAAATGACCCAAGCACTCATCGAACTGTCCGACCTGGGCTTCAGCTGGCCCGGTCACCCGCCACTGCTGGACATCCCGGCGTTTCGCCTGGAGCGCGGTGAAACCCTGTTCCTCAAAGGCCCCAGCGGCAGTGGCAAGACCACCCTGCTCGGTCTGCTCGGCGGCGTGCAAAAGCCCGATCGCGGCAGCATTCGCCTGCTCGGCCAGGAGCTGACGCAACTGTCGGCCGGTGCCCGCGACCACTTCCGCGTCGATCACACCGGCTACATCTTCCAGCAGTTCAACCTGCTGCCGTTTCTGTCGGTGCGTGAAAACGTCGAACTGCCCTGCCACTTCTCGAAGCTGCGTGCCGAACGGGCGAAACAGCGTCACGGCAGCGTCGACAAAGCGGCCGCGACGCTGCTCGCTCACTTGGGTCTGAAGGATGCAAACATCCTCGGTCGCCGCGCCGATTCGTTGTCCATCGGCCAGCAGCAACGGGTCGCCGCCGCCCGTGCACTGATCGGTCAACCGGAACTGGTGATCGCCGACGAGCCGACCTCGGCCCTCGATTACGATGCCCGTGAGAATTTCATTCGCCTGTTGTTCGCCGAGTGCCGCGAAGCTGGCTCGAGCCTGTTGTTCGTCAGCCACGACCAGAGCCTGGCGCCGCTGTTCGATCACAACCTGTCGCTGGCCGAACTCAATCGCGCCGCCACCCCGTCCGAGGTCTGAGATGTATCTGTTTCGTCTAGCCATGGCCAGCCTGGCTAACCGCCGCTTCACCGCGATCCTCACGGCGTTCGCCATTGCCTTGTCGGTGTGCCTGCTGCTGGCCGTGGAGCGCGTGCGCACCGAAGCCAAGGCCAGTTTCGCCAGCACCATCAGCGGTACCGACCTGATCGTCGGCGCCCGCTCCGGCTCGGTGAACCTGTTGCTGTACTCGGTGTTCCGCATCGGCAACGCCACCAACAACATCCGCTGGGACAGCTTCGAGCACTTCGCCAGCAACCCGAAAGTGAAATGGGCGATCCCGATGTCCCTCGGCGATTCCCATCGCGGCTATCGGGTGATGGGCACCACCGAAGCCTACTTCGAGCATTACCAGTACGGTCGCCAGCAACACCTGGAGCTGGCCGATGGCCGGGCGTTTGCGACCGACCCGTTCGAAGTGGTGCTCGGTGCCGAAGTGGCCGAGGCACTGCACTACAAACTCGGGGACAAGCTGGTGCTGGCCCACGGCGTGGCGGCGATCAGCCTGGTCAAGCACGACGACAAGCCGTTCACCGTGGTCGGCATTCTCAAACGCACCGGCACGCCGGTGGACCGCACGCTGCACATCAGCCTTGGCGGTATGGAAGCGATTCACATCGACTGGCATAACGGCGTGCCGGCCCGGGGCGAGGGTCGTATCACCGCCGATCAGGCGCGCAACATGGACCTCACGCCGCAAGCGATCACCGCGTTCATGCTGGGCCTGAACAACAAGATTTCGACCTTTGCCCTGCAACGGGAAATCAATGAATTTCGTGGTGAGCCAATGCTGGCGATCCTGCCGGGCGTGGCGCTGCAGGAGCTGTGGAGCCTGATGGGCACCGCGGAAAAAGCCTTGTTCGTGGTCTCGCTGTTTGTGGTGCTGACCGGGTTGATCGGCATGCTCACGGCGATTCTCACCAGCCTCAACGAACGCCGCCGGGAAATGGCGATCCTGCGTTCGGTGGGTGCGCGACCGTGGCACATCGCGACGCTGCTGGTGCTCGAAGCCTTTGCCCTGGCGCTGTCGGGCGTGATCGCCGGCGTGGCGTTGCTGTATGTGTGCATCGCCGCGGCCCAGGGTTATGTGCAGGCCAACTACGGTCTGTATCTGCCGCTATCGTGGCCAAGCGAGTATGAATGGACGTTGCTCGGTGGCATCCTGATCGCCGCGTTGCTGATGGGCAGTGTGCCGGCCTGGCGCGCCTATCGCCAATCCCTGGCCGATGGCCTGTCGATCCGTTTATGAGGACGTTGAACATGCCCCGCGCAGTACTTGCGCTGTTGATGCTGGTCGCCCTGCCCCTGTGGGCAGCCCAGCCGCGAGATTTGACCTGGTCGGAGATGATTCCACCGGACGCGCCGAAAGAAGTGCCGAACATGACGCCCCTGCATGACCTGTCGCAGATGAGCAATGCGCTGTCGGCCGAGTCAGCGCCGGCGGCCAAGCAAGACTTGCCCAACGCACCGGTGGTCAAGACCCTCGATGGCCAGAGCATTCGTCTGCCGGGCTACATCGTGCCGCTGGAAGTGAGCGAGGAAGGACGCACCACGGAGTTTCTGCTGGTGCCCTATTTCGGCGCCTGCATCCACGTACCGCCACCGCCGTCGAACCAGATCGTGCACGTCAAGAGCGAAGTCGGCGTGAAGCTCGACGAGTTGTATCAGCCGTACTGGATCGAGGGCGCATTGCAGGTCAAGGCGTCCACCAGCGAACTGGCGGATGCCGGGTATCAGATGGAGGCGGACAAGATTTATCTGTATGAATTGCCGGAGTGAAGCCGGTCGTTTTGTGTGATTAGAAATGCCGCTTTCGCGAGCAAGCCCGCTCCCACACTGGAATGCGTTCCCCCTGTGGGAGCGGGCTTGCTCGCGAAGGCGGCATCAAAAACACCACAAAAATCACGCCCTTCCCACTTTCATTGAGCTGCATCAAAAGACCGAATCGTTAGGCGCCTTACCATTGGACATCGAATATTTTTAACGTCCTCTGGAGCCCCCATGAACAAGTCCTTGCTCAGCGCTTCGCTGGTTGCCCTTGCGCTCGCAGCCCCGCTCGCCAATGCTTTCGAAGCCGGTGACATTATCCTCCGTGCCGGCGCCATCACCGTCGACCCGGAAGCCGACAGTTCCAGCGTCAAGGTTGATCAAGGCCCGCTGGCGGGTGCCGACCTGGGTGGCAAAGCGACTCTGAGCAGCGACACACAGCTTGGTCTGAACTTCGCCTACATGCTCACAAACCACCTCGGTATCGAGCTGCTCGCGGCAACCCCCTTCGAACATGATGTGAAAATCAAGGGCACCGCGCTGGCCCCTGCCAATGGCAAGCTTGGTAGCATCAAACAGCTGCCGCCAACCTTGAGCCTGGTGTATTACCCGCTGGATCCCAAGTCGGCGTTCCAACCGTACATCGGCGGAGGCATCAACTACACCTATATCTACGACGAACATGTCGGCAGCCGAGCCCAGTCCGCCGGTTTCAGCAATTTCAAGGCGGATAACTCATGGGGTCTGGCCTGGCAGGTCGGTGCCGACTACATGCTGACCGACAACGTGATGATTAACGCCCAGGTGCGCTACATCGACATCGATACCACCGCCACTGTGGAAAACAACGCCATTGCACCGGGCACCCGGGCCAAGGTCGATGTGGATGTGGATCCGTTCGTCTACATGATCGGTCTGGGCTACAAGTTCTAAGTAACGTTCACGTGGTGGTGGATGAGGCCGTGGCGAGCAGACTCAATACTGATGACGACCATAACGGAGTCGATCTGGAGCAAGCTCCCTCGCCATAGAAGTTACACACGCTGTAAGTAAATTCCGGCCGTGAAAAAGGCGCCTGTCAAAAGGCGCCTTTTTCATGTCTGCGAGGAAATCGATCTATCGCCCCAGCAACCGCGCCAGCCCCACACGCATCGGTGTCTGCTCCGTGGTAGTGAAGCGCTCCAGCAGACGCCGGTTGTTCGCCCGGGAATGACGGATGTCACCGGAGCGCGCCGGGCCATAGCTTACCGGCGGCAGCTGGCCGACCACAGCTTCAAGCGCTTCGAGCATCTGCTTGAGGGTCGTCGCCTGGTTCCAGCCCACGTTGACCGCACCCACTTCGGCCCGGGGCTTTTCGATGGCCTGCACCAGCAAGTCGACCAGGTCTTCGACGTAGACGAAATCCCGGGTCTGCTCGCCATCGCCGAACACGGTGATCGGCAAGCCCTTCAGTGCTCGCTCGCTGAAAATGCTGATCACCCCGGAGTACGGCGAGGACGGATCCTGGCGCGGGCCGAAGATGTTGAAGAAGCGGAAAATCACCGGCTCCAGCCCATGCTGACGACGGTAGAAATCGAAGTAATGCTCGCTGGCCAATTTGTCCACAGCATACGGAGTCAGCGGCGCCTTCGGGGTGTCTTCGTCGATCGACTCGCCCTCGCCATTGTTGCCATACACCGCCGCGCTGGAGGCGAACAGCACGCGTTTGACCCCGGCCTGGCGCATGGCTTCGCAGACGTTCAGCGTGCCGATGAAGTTGCTCTGGTGCGTACGCACCGGATCGTCCACCGAGGCCTGCACCGACGCCACGGCGGCCAGGTGCGCCACGGCGCTGCAACCGGCCATTGCCTGGGCGACCAAAGCCGCATCGGCCACGTCGCCGACGATCAGTTCGACCTTGGGATTATCCAGCGGCAGATTACTGCGCTTGCCGGTGGACAGGTCATCGAGAATCCGCACCGCATGGCCCTTGGCGAGCAGGGCGTCAGTCAGGTGCGAACCAATGAAACCGGCACCACCGGTGATCAAAACGGGGCCGTCAGCCATGGCGATAGAACCTGTCCAGTAGACCGGGAAGCGCCGCACGCCAGGCGCGAGGCTTGATCCCGAAGGTGTGCAGAATTTTTTTGCAGGCCAATACCGCGTGTTGCGGCTCTTCCGCAGCATCCGGACGCGCGGCGTGGGCCTGGGCGGTCGGGGCTTCGATGGCCAGTGGATGCAGGCTGCGGGCTTCGGTCAGAATCGCCTGCCCCAGCGCCAGCGGCGTGGTCGCCTCATGCCCGGCGTAGTGGTAGGTGCCCCACAGCGGCGCTGCGCAATCGAGTTGCTTGAGCACTGAAATGATCACCCGGGCGGCATCGTCGACCGGCGTCGGATTGCCGCGCCGGTCGTCGGCCATCAGCAGTTCTTCGGGTTGTTCGGCACGGGCGAGGAAACGGCCAAGGGCACCATCCGGGCTGTCGTCCAGCAGCCAGCCGAAACGCAGCAGCACGTGTTGCGGGCAAGTGGCGCGAACGCTTTGCTCGATCCGCCACAACGCCTGCCCCCGCAAGCCCAAGGGCACGGGTTCGTCTTTTTCGCTATAGGCCGTTGCGCGGGAACCGTCGAACACACGATAGCTGGAAGGTTGCAGCAGAACGATGTTGTGGTGCTGGCACAGTTCCGCCAGACGCTCGATCGCGCGCTCCTGGCCGGCCAGACGCTGTTCGCTGACCGCTTCGGCCTGAAACCAGTCGAAGTAGTAGGCAAGGTTGATCAATGCATCGGGACGGGTGTCGTCGAGCAGTTGCGTCAGGCTCGCGGCATCCCAGCCGTCTTGCGGCGGGCGGGGGGCGAGGAAACCGATGTCTTCCTCCGCACCGAGGCGAATCAGCGCCTGCCCAAGGGCATTTCCGCCGCCCAGTAACATAAGGCGCATTCGCATAGAGTCAGCAGGCCCAGTCTGATTGGAACGATGGCTATATCGACATCGCCCCCAGGCGATGTCGTTGGTAATTGCCGGAATCGTTGCATTTTGCGGGTTTAGTGCGCAACCGTCATCCGTAAAGTGTAGATGTCCGGGATTTGTGGTGCTGCAACTGGCCCCCTCGCCACAGGTTTACCGGCCAGCCAGCGAGACTTGCATCTTGCGCCCCCCACCCGCATAACTTGCTGCATGAACCTGCCCATCCCCGCAGACAGCGCCCTGAGCGGCTTCCACCCCGCCGTCAGTGCCTGGTTCAGCCACACGTTCGCAGCGGTCACCGCCGCCCAGGCTCGGGCGTGGCCGTTGATCCGCCAGCGCCGCTCGACCCTGGTCGCCGCGCCCACCGGCTCCGGCAAGACCCTCACCGCATTTCTCGCGGTCATCGACGACCTGGTGCACCGCGGCCTGGAAAGCCCCGAAGGCTTGCCCGACGCAACGCTGGTGGTCTACGTCTCGCCGCTCAAGGCGCTGTCCAACGACATCCGGATCAACCTGCAAACCCCGTTGGCCGGCATTACCGAACAATTGCGTGTGATGGGCCTGCCCGAACTGCAGATCAGCACCGCCGTGCGCACTGGCGATACACCGCAAAAAGACCGCTCGGCGATGCGCAAGACGGCGCCGCACATTCTGGTGACCACACCGGAATCCCTGTACGTGCTGCTCGGTTCCGACTCCGGTCGGCAGATGCTCGGCACCACACAAACGGTGATCATCGACGAAATCCATGCCATGGCCGCCAGCAAGCGCGGCAGCCATCTGGCCCTGAGCCTTGAACGCCTGCAGGCACTCTGCCCCGAACCGCTGCTGCGCATCGGTCTGTCGGCCACGCAAAAACCCATCGAAGCAGTATCGCGTTTTCTGGTCGGTCGCGACCGCCCGTGCGAGATCGTCGACATCGGCCACGCCCGCCCCCGCGACCTGGACATCGAAGTGCCGCCCGTGCCGCTGTCGGCCGTGATGGCCAACGATGTCTGGGAACTGGTTTACGACCGCCTCGCCGCCCTCGCCCGGGAACACCGGACCACGCTGATTTTCGTCAACACCCGGCGCTTGGCCGAACGCCTGAGCCGCCATCTGAGCGAACGCCTGGGCAAGGACTCTGTAGCGGCCCACCACGGCAGCCTGGCCAAGGAGTTTCGCCTGGACGCCGAGCAGCGACTCAAGCGCGGCGACCTGCAAGTGCTGATCGCCACGGCATCGCTGGAACTGGGGATCGACATCGGCGACGTCGACCTGGTGTGCCAGATCGCCTCGCCGCGTTCGATTGCCGGGTTTCTGCAACGGGTCGGCCGCTCCGGGCACCAGGTCGGCGGCACGCCCAAGGGCCGCTTGTTCGCCACCACCCGCGACGACCTGATCGAATGCGCCGCGTTGCTCGACTGCGTGCGCCGGGGTGAACTCGACACCTTGTTGATCCCGCAAGCGCCGCTGGATGTGCTGGCACAGCAGATCATCGCCGAGGTCAGTTGCCAGGAGTGGCCGGAGCAAGCGCTGCTAGAGATGCTGCGCCGTGCCTCGCCCTACGCCGGACTCGACGACAAACACTATCAGGCGCTGCTGCACATGCTCGCCGAGGGCTACAACGGGCGTCAGGGCATCCGCAGCGCCTACCTGCACCGCGACGCCGTGAGCCGCACCCTGCGCGGTCGCCGTGGCGCAAAACTGACCGCAGTGACCAGTGGCGGGACCATTCCGGACAACGCCGATTACGCCGTGCTGCTGGAGCCTCAAGGGCTGAACATCGGCACCATCAACGAAGACTTCGCGGTGGAAAGCATCGCCGGGGATATCTTCCAGCTGGGCAATACCTCCTATCGAATCCTGCGCGTGGAAACCGGCAAGGTGCGGGTCGAGGATGCCCAGGGTCAACCGCCGACCATTCCGTTCTGGCTCGGTGAAGCGCCGGGGCGCAGCGCCGAATTGTCCTCGGCGGTGGCGCGCTTGCAGGCAAAACTCGACGACCTGTTGGGTACCGAACCAGGCAACTTGCAGCCAGCGCTCGACTGGCTGACCAATACCCTGGGCCTGAACCTCGCCAGCGCCGAACAACTGGTGGACTACCTGGCCCGCGCACGACAGACGCTGGGTGCCCTGCCCTCGCAAGACACGCTGCTGATGGAGCGTTTTTTCGACGAGTCCGGCGGCACCCAGCTGGTCATTCATACGTCGTTCGGCAGCCGCATCAACCGCGCCTGGGGCCTGGCCCTGCGCAAGCGTTTCTGTCGCACCTTCAACTTCGAACTGCAGGCCGCCGCCAGCGAAGACGCCATCGTGCTGTCGCTGTCCACCAGCCACAGTTTTGAACTGGACGATGTCTGGCGCTACCTGCACAGCAACAGCGCCGAGCACATCCTGATCCAGGCCGTGCTCGACGCGCCGCTGTTCGGTGTGCGCTGGCGCTGGAATGCCGGCGTGGCCCTGGCGCTGCCGCGCTACAGCGGCGGGCGCAAAGTCCCGCCGCAGATCCAGCGGATGAAAAGCGAAGACCTGATCGCCAGCGTGTTTCCCGATCAGATTGCCTGCGTGGAAAACCTCGCCGGCGAACGGGAGATTCCCGACCATCCGCTGGTTGAACAGACCCTCGACGATTGCCTGCACGAAGCCATGGACACTGAAGGCTGGCTGGCCTTGTTGCGACGCATGGAACGCGGTGACATTCGTCTGATCAGCCGCGACTTGCCAGCGCCCTCGCCGCTGGCGGCGGAGATCCTCAGCGCCCGCCCCTACACCTTTCTCGACGATGCACCGCTGGAAGAACGCCGCACCCAAGCGGTACTTAATCGGCGCTGGAGCGATCCGCAATCCACCGACGACCTCGGTGCACTGGACGCCGAGGCGATTGCCGCAGTGCGCGACGAAGCCTGGCCCGCGCCCTCCAGTATCGATGAAATGCACGAGGCCTTGATGAGCCTGGCGTGCATCACCAATGCCGAGGCCGGCGCCAATCCACAATGGCTCGACTGGCTCAAGACCCTGGCCGACAGCGGACGCGTGAGTCATTTGCAGATCAATGCCGGGCAATCGCTGTGGCTGGCGCTGGAGCGCCTGAATTGCCTGCGGGCGATTTATCCACAGGCCGAATTGACGCCACCGCTGCAAGCGCTGCCGGACTTCGATGAAAGCTGGGCACCCGACGAAGCCGTCCTCGAACTGATCCGCGCAAGGCTCAGCGCCTTCGGCCCGCTTGCGCTCGAGCGCATTGCCGAACCACTCGGCATGCCCGCAGCACAAGTGACCCGGACCCTGGCGCAACTGGAACGCGAAGGCTACGTGTTGCGCGGTCGCTTCACCCCGGGCATCGCCGAAGAAGAATGGTGCGAGCGGCATTTGCTGGCGCGAATTCACCGCTATACGGTCAAGCGCCTGCGCCGGGAAATCGAACCGGTGGCGTTGCAGGATTTCATGCGATTCCTGTTCGATTGGCAGCATGTGTCGACTGCAAGCCAGGGCCAGGGCGCTGCGGTGTTGCCAACCATCGTCGGGCAATTCGAAGGCTACCCCGCCGCCGCTTCCGCCTGGGACAGCGACATTCTGCCCGCACGGATCAAGGACTACTCAGCGACCTGGCTGGATGAGTTGTGCCGCAGCGGCAGACTGGTGTGGACGCGCCTGACTGCGCACAACAAAAACACCGGCACCGCATTGCGCAGCACACCGATTGTCTTGCTGCCGCGCAACCGTGTCGGCCTCTGGAGCGGCTTGACCGAACAGACACCGGTGAGCGAACTGTCGCCGAAAACACAAAAGGTCCACGCCGCCCTCAGCCAGCACGGCGCGTTGTTTTTCGATGAGCTGATCCATGAGGCGCACTTGTTGCGTTCGGAGCTGGAAATCGCCCTGCAGGAACTGGTGGGCGCGGGGCTGGTGAACGCCGACAGCTTTGCCGGGTTGCGCGCCCTGATCACCCCGGCCAGCAAGCGCCAGCCGCGCAACAGTCGGCGTGGACGCGGCGCATTCATTGGTGGCATGGACGACGCCGGGCGCTGGGCCTTGTTGCGACGCGCGCCAACGGCCCCTGTGGTGGAAAACCAGCGTCCTATGCCGACGCCGGCCGATACCCTGGAACACATCGCCATGACCTTGCTGCGTCGTTACGGCGTGGTGTTCTGGCGCTTGCTGGAACGTGAGGCGGACTGGCTGCCGAGCTGGCGCGAACTGCTGCGCACCTTCCATCGCCTGGAGGCACGCGGCGAGATTCGTGGGGGACGGTTTGTCAGCGGCCTGGCGGGCGAGCAATTCGCCCTGCCCGAGGCGATTCCATTGCTGCGGGAGGTGCGACGTCGGCCCCATGACGGCAGCCTGGTCGCAGTGTGCGGAGTTGATCCGCTGAACCTCGCCGGCACACTATTACCTGGTGCGAAAGTCCCGGCACTGGCGAGCAATCGGCTGGTGTATCGCGATGGTTTGCCGGTTGCTGCCGAGATTGCCGGCAAGCAACAGTTTTGGGGGGAGCGGGATCAGCAGGCGAGTGCCGAGGTGCGCAGCAAGCTGATCCGGCATTGAGGTTGTCTCTACCGGCCCCTTCGCGGGCAAGCCCGCTCCCACAGGGGGATTTGTGAACGACACAGTTCAACTGTGGGAGCGGGCTTGCTCGCGAAGGGGCCATCACAGCCAACAAAGAACCTCAGGACAAAACCTTCTACTGAGACCGCGGCCGATCCGGCATCAACACCGCCGCATGCTCCGGCTCAGCCTCTGGTGGCGCTTCGACCGGATGCCTCGGCACCAGCGCCTGCTGTGGATAAGTCTGCGCGAAGTTCACCCACGGGCAGTTATCCACAAGCTTTTTCAATCGCTGGTTAAAGGCTCGGCTCACCGCATATTGGCCACCACTCACCGTGCGAAATTGCGCGGTCAGCACCACCCCGTTGAGGTCCATCCTGTCGACGCCAAACACATCCAGCGGCCCTTGCAGGTTGTAGCGCAGGAACGGGTCGTTGCTGATGGAGTGCCCGGCCTCGCGGATCAGTTCGATGGCCTTGTCGACGTCGGTGTCGTAGGTGAATTGCACCGAAAAAAACGCATAGGCGAATTGCCGCGACTGGTTGGTCACGGCCTTGATCTGCCCGAACGGTACCGAGTGCACGAAACCCTTGCCGTCGCGCAGGCGCAAGGTGCGGATGGTCAGGCCTTCGACCGTGCCGGCATGCCCGGAATCAAGCACCACCCAATCACCGATGGACAGGGTGTCCTCGATGATGATGAACAGCCCGGTGATCACATCCTGCACCAGTTGCTGGGAGCCGAAACCGATTGCCAGGCCGATGACCCCGGCACCGGCCAGGAATGGCGCGACGTTGATCCCCAGATTGGCCATGGTGGTGATCGCGCAGATCACCACCAGGATGATTTTGATCGCGTTGCGCAGCAATGGCAGGATGGTTTTCACCCGCGTACTCGGCTGGCGTACCGAGCGCTTGTTGGTCGGCGGTTTCAGGGCCTCCTGAATCGCCGTGTCGAGCACCACCCAGACCATCCAGGTCACCAGCAGGATCAAACCGATGTGGCTCAGTGAATCACTGATCGCCCGGCCCACGGCATTGCTCACCGCGAACTCGAACAGCGACACGCCCCAGATCCGCCCGAGGATATCGATGAACACGATGGCCATGCCGATGCGCAGCAAGGCGTGGGACAAGTTGAGAAAACGCTCCTTGTAGGCGCTGCTGCGGCGCAGGTCCGCTTCGCTGCGCGCCTTGAACAGATGGTGCAGCGTAGTGCTGAGAAACACCGTGGCGATCAGCAATACCGTGGTGAACAAGGCGCTGCGCAGCACCCTCTGGTTGTCCGCGCCAACGCCGATCAGGTTGATGATCGAGACCAGCACCATCAACAGGATCGGCCAATACCAGAGCCCGGAAAATATCCGCAGGGTCTCACGCAATGCCGGCTGACTTTGGCGCTGGACCAGCGGCAGGATGCGGATCACCTGAGCGACCGGGCGGCGCGTGCGGATCACCAGCAAGCCGAAGGAAATCGATGCCGCCAAGCCAGTGAAAACGGCGATGCTGCTGGTGAGATTGCTGCCCAGTTGATGGGCGATTTGCGGACTGGTCAGGGCATCGCTCAAGGCCACCAGAAAACCGATGCCGAACAATGGCCGGGCACTCTTCTCGCGGAGAATCTGCACCGCCCGGCGCTTGTGGCCGGCATTGAACACCACCACCAGCGACAGCACCAAGGACGCGGAAAATATCCCCGCGCTTGTGGCATAAGCCAGGCACAACGCAAGCGCCCGACCGGCGGATATCGGCAAAAACTGGCTGGCATAAATCGTCAGGGGCAGGCTGGCCACCGCCGGAAGGGTATAGGGCAATACATAACCGAGCAGGGCTTGGCCGCGTTCGCGGCTGAGCAACAGGCGATGTTCGCACAGGCGTTTGGCCAACAATCGCCCCAGCAGCCAAAGAGAGGCAAACACGGCGGCCCACACGCAGGTCAGTATCAGGAAGTCACCGGTGACGCCCCAGGGCGAGCGGGCCGAAGGCTGATTGACCAACTGATCCACCTCGTCGGCCGCGCGGTCGGCACGCAAGCGCCAGGCGTCCACGAGGTTTTCGTTGAGATCGAGTTTGGCCTGGACCTCGTCGATGCTTGAACTGATGGCCCCCAGTAATCCGCCTTGCACGAGCGGTTCGGGGTGCGCCGGCGGCGTCGCAGCGGTCGCGGCGGCCGGCAGCCCCGGTATCGCGGCGGCTTCCAGTTGCTCGCTGCCCACAAACAGCAACGCCCTCAGCAGTATCGCGGTCTTGAGCCTGATCAAAACACCCGCTCCTTTGGCTGTGTCGGTAAGGAACTGATCGAAAAATGCCGGGCAAGTTCGGGCATTGCTAGTGGATAGCAGGACAGCGACGCCATTTGTGGCGAGGGGGCTTGTCGGATCGCCGCATCGCCCCGTTGGGGTGCGAAGCGCCCCCAAAACCTACAGTTCCGATTCATCTGAAGCACCGCATACTAAGGATTTACGACTGCTGCGCAGCCGAGCGGGGGCGAGCCCCCTCGCCACAAGTATGCACCCGCCTTCGCGATATTTGATCTGTACGCAAATATCAAATGCTCGTCCCTGTATTTTTCTGCACAACCTCAACCCCGACACTGCGCTCCATCGAATCATCTTCCGGAGTTGCAGCCATGCCCATTGCCTTGCTCGCGCTGACCCTCAGCGCCTTTGCCATCGGGACGACAGAGTTCGTCATCGTTGGCCTGTTACCCACTATTGGCACCGACCTCGGCGTCAGTCTGCCATCCGCCGGCCTGTTGGTCAGCCTGTATGCCCTTGGCGTCGCCGTCGGCGCCCCGGTGCTGACCGCCCTCACCGGCAAGGTTCCGCGCAAGTTGCTGCTGTTGTCGCTGATGGTGCTGTTCACCCTCGGCAACCTGCTGGCATGGCAAGCGCCGGGCTACGAGTCGCTGATCCTCGCACGGATCGTCACCGGCCTGGCACACGGGGTGTTTTTCTCGATCGGTTCGACCATCGCCACCAGTCTAGTGCCGAAGGAAAAAGCCGCCAGCGCGATTGCCATCATGTTCACCGGCCTGACCGTAGCACTGGTCACTGGCGTGCCGCTGGGAACCTTCATCGGCCAGCATTTCGGCTGGCGTGAAACCTTCCTCGCCGTTTCGACCCTGGGCGTCATCGCCTTCATCGGCAGCCTGATCTACGTGCCGAAAAATATCCCCCACAGCAAGCCCGCGTCGTTCTTGCAGCAATTGCAGGTGCTCAAGCAACCCCGCCTGTTGCTGGTGTATGCGATGACGGCCATCGGCTACGGCGGCACGTTCACCGCCTTTACTTTCCTCGCGCCAATACTTCAGGACCTCTCCGGCTTCAGCGCCAGCGCCGTCAGCCTGGTGTTGCTGGTCTACGGCATCTCCGTGGCCGTGGGCAACATCTGGGGCGGCAAACTGGCGGACAAACGCGGTCCGATCAGCGCCCTGAAAATCATTTTTGCCCTGCTCGCCGCCGTGTTGTTCGCGCTGACCTTCACGGCCGGCAATCCCTGGCTGGCGCTGGCCACCGTTCTGGTCTGGGGTGCCGTCGCATTCGGCAACGTACCGGGATTACAGGTGTACGTGGTGCGCCAGGCCGAACATCACACGCCTCATGCCGTGGACGTGGCATCCGGCCTGAACATCGCCGCGTTCAACCTCGGCATTGCCGGTGGCGCCTGGGGCGGTGGCCTGATCGTCGCCCACATGGGGTTGATCCACACCGCGTGGATCGGTGGCCTGGTGGTGCTGGTGGCGCTGGCATTGACGGCGTGGAGTGGACGTCTTGATCGCCTTGGCCCGGTGTATGCCGAGCCGGCCGACGGTTCTGCCCGCATAATCGCGGGCCACTGATAAACCCTGTGGGAGCGAGCTTGCTCGCGATGGAGGAGTGTCAGTCGACATCATTGGCGTCCGACACACCGCCATCGCGAGCAGGCTCGCTCCCACATTGAATCTGTTGTGATCTGATAACTGTGTACCGTCCGTAGCCCCATCGAAACTTTCGCCGCCGCCCCAGAGTCATCCAAAAACAGGGGCCGTCAGGCGGGAGGCGACATGACAGCGAATCACACCGATATTCCCGCACACGCAAATGCAAACGACATGCGGGTACAGGGTCCGTCCGTGACTTGTCGCTTCAAGGTGCTGACGGTCAACACCCATAAAGGTTTCACCGCGCTCAACCGGCGTTTCATCCTGCCGGAACTGCGTGAAGCGGTGCGCAGCGTATCTGCCGATGTGGTGTTTTTGCAGGAAGTCCACGGCACCCACGAGCACCACCCCAAGCGCTACACCAACTGGCCGGCGATGCCGCAATACGAGTTCCTCGCCGACACCCTGTGGCCGCAGTTCGCCTATGGTCGCAATGCGGTGTATCCGGCAGGTGATCACGGCAACGCGCTGTTGTCGAAATTCCAGATCATCCGCCACGACAATCTCGACGTGTCCATCAGCGGTCACGAAAACCGCGGGATCCTGCATTGTGTGTTGCGCCTGCCCGGCGACGGCCAGGAAGTACATGCCATTTGCGTGCACCTGGGGTTGCGCGAAAGTCACCGCACGGCGCAATTGAAGCTGCTCGCCCAGCGCCTGGACGCCCTACCCGCCGATGCCCCGGTGATCGTCGCCGGGGACTTCAACGACTGGCGTCAGCGCGCCGATGCGTTGCTCAAACCCTGCGGTCTGCGCGAAGCCTTCGCCGCACACCACGGCAAACCGGCGCGCAGTTTCCCCGCGCGCCTGCCGGCACTGCGCCTGGACCGCATCTACCTGCGCAACCTCAAGGCCAGCCATCCGCAAGTGCTGACCAGTCGCCCCTGGTCGCACCTTTCCGACCACGTCCCGCTGTCGGTGGAGATCGAGTTATGAGCAGCCAGTCGATGGAAAAAACCACGCTGGATCACATCCCCGCTCCACCGATCCGCGAGCCGACAGCGGTCGACGTCGAATACGGCTGGCAAGGTAGCAATCGCGTCGAGTTGCTGGAAAACGGCGAGGCGTATTTTCCCCGGGTATTTGACGCCCTGCGCCAGGCTCAACGTGAAATCCTGCTGGAAACCTTCATTCTGTTCGAGGACAAGGTTGGCAATGAACTGCAACAGATCCTGATCGAAGCCGCTCAACGCGGCGTGCGCACTACCGTCAGCCTCGACGGCTTTGGCTGTGGCGAACTGAGTACCGGGTTCCTCTCCGCCCTGACCGCGGCCGGTGTGCACCTGCAAATGTTCGATCCTGCGCCGAAACGCCTGGGCATCCGTACCAACTGGTTCCGGCGCCTGCACCGCAAGATAGTGGTAGTGGACGGCAGCATTGCCTTCATCGGCGGGATCAACTTTTCTGCCGATCACCTTGCCGACTTCGGCCCCGAGGCCAAGCAGGACTATTCCGTGGAGGTGCAAGGCCCGGCAGTGGCTGACATCCATCACTTCGCTCTGCTGCAATGCGGTCGCCCGGCGCACGCCAAATACTGGTGGCAACGCCGTCGGCAGCGACGTTCGGAACTGGCCTTCAGCGATCACGATGGCCAGGTACGTCTGGTGTACCGTGACAACGGCGAACACCCGAGCGACATTGAAGAGGTTTACCGCCAGGTGTTGCGCCAGGCCAAGCGTCGGGTGGTGATCGCCAATGCCTACTTCTTTCCCGGTTTCCGCCTGCTGCGCGATATCCGCAACGCGGCCCGCCGGGGTGTGGATGTGCGGCTGATCCTGCAAGGGCAACCGGACATGCTGGTGGCCAAACTCGCCGCACGCATGACCTACGATTACCTGCTCAGGTCCGGAGTGAAGATCTACGAATATTGCGACCGCCCGCTGCATGGCAAGGTCGCATTGGTGGATGAAGACTGGAGCACCGTCGGCTCCAGCAACCTCGACCCGTTGAGCCTGTCGATGAATCTGGAAGCCAACGTGCTGATCCGCGACCGTGGCTTCAATCGAGTTCTGTTCGATCGCCTGGAAGACCTCAGCGACAACCATTGCAAGGCCATGTCTCACGACATCGCGCCGCGCGGGCGTGTCTGGCACATGACCATAGGTTTTCTGGTGTTTCACTTCCTGCGGCATTTCCCGGCTTGGGCCGGTTGGTTGCCGGCGCACAAACCTCGCCTGAAACCCATCCCCCCTCCGACCGGGAGCGCTGACCATGAACCGCGCTGAGCCTCACATGGCAACTGACGCCAAAAGCCCGGGCAAGTCGCACTGGAGCCGCTGGAAACGACCGCTGACGATGCTGTTTTTCCTGATGCTGATCGTGTTGTTCACGATGCTCGCCCAGCGCCTGGAGTGGAGCGAAGTGTTCGATAACCTGGCCGATTTCAAGGTGCGCACGCTGATCATTGCGTCGGGGCTGACCCTGGTGAGCTTTCTGGTATACGCCTGCTTCGACCTGATCGGCCGCACCTACATACGCCAGAACCTGACCTGGAAACAGATTCTGCCCGTGGGGATCATCAGCTACGCCTTCAACCTGAACCTGAGCGCCTGGGTCGGCGGCATCGCCATGCGCTACCGGTTGTATTCGCGGCTCGGGGTCAGCAAGAGCAACATCGCGAAAATCCTTGGCCTGAGCTTGGCAACCAACTGGTTCGGCTACATGGTCATTGCCGGCGCTGTGTTCAGCAGCGGGCTGGTGCGCATGCCGCCGGGCTGGAAGCTCAGCAGCAGTGCGCTGCAAGGCGTAGGGGTCTTGTTGTTGCTGCTGAGCGCCGGCTACCTGGCGGCATGCCGCTTTGCCAAACGTCGGGAGTGGGCGATTCGCGGCATCGAAATCGACCTCCCGTCCTTGCGCATGGCAGTGCTGCAACTGGCCCTCGGTGCGCTGAACTGGTCGCTGATGGCCGCGGTGATCTTCACCTTGCTGCCGAGCAAACTGGACTATCCACTGGTACTGGGCGTGCTGTTGATCAGCGCCATCGCCGGGGTCATCACCCACATCCCGGCTGGGCTCGGCGTGCTCGAGGCGGTGTTCGTGGCATTGCTGCAACACGAGGTGTCGCGGGGCAGCCTGGTGGCCGGGCTGCTGGCCTATCGAGCGATTTACTTCATCCTGCCGCTATTGATTGCCCTGGTGATGTACTTGTTGGTGGAGGCCAAGGCCAAGGCGTTACGAATCTCAAGGAAACCCAAGTGATCTTTGGTGTCTGCTAGTCCGCCATCGCGGGCAAGCCCGCTCCCACTGGGTCTGCTGGTGGATGCAGATTTTATGTACACCCTCGATCCCTGTGGGAGCGGGCTTGCCCGCGATGAGGCCCGCAAGAACACCCCGATATCAGGATGATTGAATAATGCTCAACCGCTCCCCGACCACCATCTCGGTAATCCAGTCGACAAGGATCGAGGTATAGGCCTGCTGGGAAACCGGGTCGCTCAAGGCGTGGTCGGCACCGTCGATGATGCGGTGGGTCATTGAGTGCGTCTGCTGGCAGGCCGCCCGGTAGCTCATGATCGTCGCGTGGGGCACGTAGTCGTCGGTCTCGGACTGCACCAGCAGTACATCCCCGCGAAATTGCGAGCAGGCATGCAAGGCCCGGTTGCTGTCGGCACGCACCAGGGTGCCTCGGTAATCACGCAGATCCAGCTTGTCCAGGTCGCGTTTCGGCGTGTGCCATTGTTCGTCGCGGTACAGCGCCGGCACCCGCAGCGCCAGCCAGCGCACCGGCCGCAGCGAAGTCAGAATCGAGGCCAGATATCCCCCATAACTGGTGCCAACCACGGCAATCGCCGAAGTATCGAGGGCCGGGTGCGCGAGCAAGCGGTCATAGGCTGCCAGCAGGTCGCGCAGATTGTCTTCGCGAGTCACCCGGGACAATGGAATGCCAGTGCCGCCGGTGTGCCCGCGCAGGTCGAAGGTCAGGCATACACACCCCAAACCGGCGATACCTTTGGCGCGCTCCAGGTCCCGCTCCTGACTGCCACCCCAACCGTGCACAAAAAGTACGCCGGGCACTTTCGATTTGGGACTCAGAAAAGTCCCGCTCATCTGTTCGTTATCGATGTCGATCTGAATGGATTCGCTTCTAGCCGTCATAGGATTTAACCGTCACGTACTTGAGAAGAAAGTCACTGCTTTGCGCCGGCCCGCGATACACCTCGATGGCATCTGCCGGCAGCGGCTGATCGATGTAGGTTTCCACCGAAGACACACGAATCGCGCGCATCCCCGGATCGTTGACGAAACTCTGCAAGGCCGCCACCTCGGCACTGCTGGCACCGCCCATGCGCCAGGATTGTTCGAGCACGCCGCTGCGCTGTTTGCCGCCGCTATCGATGCCCTGAGCGATGTCGTAGTTGCGCCGTGACGCATAGAAACGCGGATAGGCTTCATCCGCGGCGCTGTCGAACACCTGCGCCTGCTGGATAGCCATGCGCACGTCATCGGCCAGGTCCAGCTTCAGTAAATCGTCATAGCTGCCCTGCACCACCAACAGGTTCGAGCCGCCATACACCTCCTCGCCCTCGGCGTCCTTGGTCAAGTATTGATCGCCGCAGTAACTCAGCACCTTGTCGCCGATGAAACTCTGGCCGACGCTGTGGGTAATCACCTGATCAAGGTCCTGTTCCAGCACCACGCCTTCGGTGAAGGTCGCGTCAGCCTCGGGCCTGGCCAGAATTTCATCGAACTCGTCGAGGCTCTGGATCACTTCCTGACCACGTCCGGCGCAAGCGTGTATCGGCTTCAGGCGGATCGGCCCGGTGTACAACAGGTGTTCCGCCGCCGGGCGAGCATCCTTCAGGCTGAACACGCTGAGACCGTCGAGTACTACGCTGCGTACCCGCTGGGAAAACAAAGGAGCCCAGCCTGGCGGAGCGTGGGCATGGTGGTTGAGCAGGCCATGACTGATGGCTTTGGTGCAGATGAAATCATGGTCGACATAACCACCCCACAAATCCTCCGGTCCCTTGACCCCCAGTTGCCGGGCAGCCTCAGCGCCCACCAGAGTCTGGGTCGGCAACAGGTAGAGGGCGCGACCTTCGTGTAATTGCGGATCGTAACTGCCGCCGTACTTGAGCCCCAATATCCGCGCTAGCCAGCGCGCCAGCGCACGGTTGGTCTCGACTTCGTGCAGCGGCGCGTCGGCGCGTACCGAATGGGCAACCACCAGTTTCTTGCGGTTTGTTGGGGTCATGCATCCCCCTTCAATCGAAGCTTGATGAATGTAGTTGAAGGGGGTGCAGGGATCAGGCCAAGGCGCAGTGCAGCGAAACGGTTTTCAAATCAGCAGGTTGTGGCGCAAGTGATGGCATGAGGCCTGTTTTATTCTGCACGATGCTCTTTGATATGCCGGCATTTTGCACGACTCAATACTGGCACAGAACCCATGTGGGAGCGGGCTTGCTCGTGAAGGCAGAGTGTCATTCACCGCAAATGTTGACTGAAAGTCCGCATTCGCGAGCAAGCCCGCTCCCACATGGGGATTTGTGGTGATAGGCCTACCGCGCTACTGCCCCAGGCGTCACCCCAAACCGCATCCGATAATCACTCGGCGCCAGCCCGGTGATTTTCTTGAATGTCGCGCGAAACGCTCCTGGGTCCTGATAACCCACGGTCCAGGCGATATGGTCGATGGTGCCGTTGGTGAATTCGAGCAGTTCCCGGGCCTTGCCGACTCGCAGATGCTGACAGTATTCGGTGGGTTTAAGCCCGGTGGCCGAGCGGAAGCGTCGCAGAAAGGTGCGCTCTTCCAGCCCTGCCTTTTCGGCCATCGCCGTCAGCGATACCTCGGTCGCCCCGGTGCTTTGCAACCAGTGCTGCACCTTGAGGATCGCCGCGTCGCCGTGACTGAGGATCGGCGCAAAATTGCTGCCGCACTCGCTGGCGCTATCGCTGTGTTCCACCACCAGAAAACGCGCGGTACTGGTGGCAATGCTCGGCCCCAGCAGCCGGTTGACCAGGCGCAAACCCAGTTCAGACCACGCCATCAGTCCGGCGGTGGTGATCAGGTCGCCGTCATCGACAATCGGCGTATCGGCCTTCAGCCGTATCGCCGGATAACGTTGGGCAAAGGTCTTGGCCGAAGTCCAGTGTGTGGTGGCGCTGCGACCGTCGAGCAGACCGCTTTCAGCCAACAGGATCGAGCCCACGCAAACCCCGCCCAGTGTCGCGCCGCTGGCATGTTGCTCGCGCAACCAGCGGATCAAGCCCTGTGGCGCCTGGCCCTCGGAAAAACCGGCAATCGATGGCGGGATCAACACGGCCACCAAGGCACGCTGCGAGCCGGGAAGGCTGTCGAAGACCCGGACCGGCGGCTGATCACCCTCGACCTGCCAATGGCTGACCCGCAGCAGCGGCAACTGTGCAGACTGATGTTCAGCAGCGATCCGGTTCGCCACCCCGAACAAGTCCGTCAAGCCATGCACCGCCGCCATCTGCGCGCCGGGATAGATCAGCACACCAAGTTCGGCAATTGCCCTTTCTGCGTCCATTGTCAGTTTTACCCCTCTTATTGTCGGTGCGGCCAATCCCCGGACCGCCTGCCAGCGCCAATACTTCATTCCACACCAAACACACTTCGAGGAAACAGTCATGGCCGAGCAAGCGCTCATCGTAGTCGATATCCAGAACGACTACTTCCCCCAAGGCAAGTGGCCACTGGTCGGCGCCGATGCCGCCGCCGACAACGCCGTCCGCCTGATCAAGGCCTTCCGTGATGCAGGTGATCCGGTGGTGCACATCCGCCACGAATTCACCTCCGCAGAGGCGCCGTTCTTCGCCCCGAACTCCGAAGGCGCTAAGCTGCACCCCAAAGTGATCAACCGCGCCGACGAACCGGTGGTGCTCAAGCACTTCGTCAACTCGTTCCGCGAAACCGAGCTGAAATCGATCCTCGACGAGCAAGGCATCAAGGAACTGGTGATCGTGGGCAGCATGAGCCACATGTGCGTCGACGGCATCACCCGTGCGGCGGCGGACTTCGGCTACACGGTGACCGTGATCCACGACGCCTGCGCCACCCGTGACCTGGAATTCAATGGCGTGTCGGTCCCGGCGGCCCAGGTTCATGCGGCGTTCATGGCGGCCCTGGCGTTTGCCTATGCCAGCGTAGTGTCGGCCGACGAGTTCCTCGCGGCCTGAGCCTCCGACCAAATTTCACCGCCCATAAAAAACCCGCACTTCAGACCGAAGTGCGGGTTTTGTTTTGTCAGCTTACTGCTTGCAGCTTGAGGCTTGCAGCTGCTTTAGAACGGAATATCGTCATCAAAGCTGTCGAAATCCGGAGCCGGTTGCGGAGCGGCCTGTTGAGGGGCCGGACGCTGTGGCTGCTGTTGCGGTGCTGGACGTTGAGCCTGCTGACGCGGAGCGGATTGCTGGTAGTTGTTACCACCGCCCTGGCCCTGCTGGTCGCCCTGTGGACGGCCGCCCAGCAGTTGCATGGTGCCTTGCATGTCTACCACGATTTCGGTGGTGTAACGCTTGATACCGTCTTTTTCCCACTCGCGGGTCTGCAGCTTGCCTTCGATGTACACCTGCGAACCTTTACGCAGGTATTCGCCGGCGATTTCTGCAACCTTGCCGAACATCGATACACGGTGCCATTCGGTCTTTTCGACTTTCTGACCGGTTTGCTTGTCGGTCCACTGTTCGCTGGTCGCCAGACTCAGGTTGGTCACGGCGTTACCGTTAGGCAAGTAGCGAACTTCGGGATCCTGGCCGCAAGTGCCGACCAATATGACTTTGTTAACCCCACGGGCCATAACGTTCTCCTAGGCTACGCACGCTGCCCCGGCCGGGTTGTTCACCAGGCGCTCAAGGGTGGTGCGATCCAATAGTTCGGTGTCCAGTTTGATGTAAATCGCCGCCTCTTCCGCGACGATGACTGCATCTGTTACCCCTACGACCGCCTTCAGGCGCTCGACCAGACCCGCTTCGCGGATCGCCTCGGGCGACAACGGCAAGCGCAGGCTTGTGACGTAGGGAGGTTCGCGCATGGTAACAGCAAAGGCCAGCCAGAGGGCAGCGAGAGCGGCGCATCCGAGGAACACAACCGACAGACCGCCATGCTGGAACAGCCAGCCACCGAGAATTCCCCCCAGTGCCGAGCCGAGGAACTGGCTGGTGGAATAAACCCCCATCGCCGTGCCCTTGCCGCCTGCCGGTGAAACCTTGCTGATCAGCGACGGCAATGAAGCCTCCAGCAGATTGAATGCGGTGAAGAACACCACCGTACCGATCACCAGAGACCGCAAGCTGTCGCCGAACTGCCAGAAGAATAGCTCAGTGAGCATCAACGTCACGACGGCGCCGAGTAAAACTCGTTTCATTTTGCGTTTCTTCTCGCCGTAGATAATGAACGGGATCATGGCGAAGAAAGAAATCAGCAGCGCGGTCAGGTACACCCACCAGTGCTGCTCTTTGGGCAACCCGGCTTTCTCGACCAGCGCCAGGGGCAAGGCGACGAAGCTGGACATCAACATCGCGTGCAAGACAAAAATGCCCAGGTCCAGGCGCAGCAGGTCGGGATGCTTGAGGGTCGGCATCAATGCCTGGCGCGCGACACCGGACTCACGGTGCTGCAACGGGCCGGTGGAGCGCGGCACCATGAACATCACGATCACGATGCCGAACAGCGCCATGCCGCCGGTGGCCAGGAACAACCCGGACAACCCGAAGGCGCGGGTCAGCAGCGGGCCGACGACCATGGCCACCGCAAACGACAGGCCGATGGTCATGCCGATCATGGCCATGGCCTTGGTCCTGTGCTGCTCGCGGGTCAGGTCGGACAGCAAGGCCATGACCGCAGCGGAAATCGCCCCGGCACCCTGCAGGATTCGCCCGGCGATCACGCCCCAGATCGAATCGGCATTGGCGGCCAGCAGGCTGCCGAGGGCAAAGACGATCAAGCCCAGGTAAATCACCGGGCGACGGCCGATGCGGTCGGAAATGAAACCGAACGGAATCTGGAAGACCGCCTGGGTCAAGCCATAAGCGCCAATCGCCAGACCGATCAGGGCCGGTGTGGCGCCGGCCAGATCCATTCCATAGGTCGCCAGTACCGGCAACACCATGAACATGCCAAGCATACGGAAGGCGAACACCAGGGCCAGACCGCTTGCCGCGCGGGTCTCGCTACCACTCATGCGCTCGCTGTGGGGATCGTGCATGGAAAAACCTCATGTGAACCGGCGGCGATTCTACCAGTCCCATCGATTGGCGGGGTATATCGCGACGCTTTGACGCGCATTGCTGACACACTCTTCATGTAAGACAGTAACCCTCTCGTTTGATAGTGTGCATCCATCCAGTATTTGGCCGTATACTCCTACGTTTTCGACGCCCGCCGAGCGAGGCCACCTTGGACAAGATCCTGATACGTGGGGCTCGAACCCACAACCTGAAGAACATCGACCTGACCCTGCCACGGGACAAGCTGATCGTCATCACCGGCCTGTCCGGCTCCGGCAAGTCGTCGCTGGCTTTCGACACCCTGTACGCCGAAGGCCAGCGCCGCTACGTCGAATCGCTGTCGGCTTATGCCCGGCAGTTCCTGTCGATGATGGAAAAGCCTGACGTCGATACCATCGAAGGCCTGTCGCCGGCGATCTCCATCGAACAGAAGTCCACCTCGCACAACCCGCGTTCGACGGTCGGCACCATTACCGAAATCTACGACTACCTGCGCCTGCTGTATGCTCGCGTGGGCATTCCCCGTTGCCCGGACCACGACATTCCGCTGGAAGCGCAGACCGTCAGCCAGATGGTCGACCTGGTCCTCGCCGAACCGGAGGGCAGCAAACTGATGCTGTTGGCCCCGGTCATCCGCGAGCGCAAGGGCGAGCACCTGTCGGTTTTCGAAGAACTGCGCGCCCAAGGGTTCGTCCGTGCCCGGATCAACGGAAAGCTCTATGAGCTGGACGAAGCACCCAAGCTCGACAAGCAGAAAAAACACACCATTGATGTCGTGGTCGACCGCTTCAAGGTTCGCGCCGATCTGCAACAACGCCTGGCCGAATCCTTCGAAACCGCGCTGAAACTGGCGGACGGCATCGCCCTGGTAGCGCCGATGGACGACGAGCCGGGTGAGGAGATGATCTTCTCCGCACGCTTCGCCTGCCCGATCTGCGGCCATGCCATCAGCGAGCTGGAACCCAAGCTGTTCTCCTTCAACAACCCGGCCGGCGCCTGCCCGACCTGTGATGGTCTGGGGGTAAAGCAGTTCTTCGACATCAAGCGCCTGGTCAACGGCGAACTGACCCTGGCCGAAGGGGCGATTCGTGGCTGGGATCGGCGTAACGTCTATTACTTCCAGATGCTCGGCTCGCTGGCCGCGCACTACAAGTTCAGCCTGGAAGTGCCGTTCAACGAACTGCCCGCCGACCAGCAGAAATTCATCCTGCACGGCAGCGGTTCGCAAAACGTTGACTTCAAATACCTGAACGACCGTGGCGACATCGTCAAACGCTCGCACCCGTTCGAAGGCATCGTGCCGAACCTGGAGCGCCGTTACCGCGAAACCGAATCGGCATCGGTGCGCGAAGAACTGGCCAAGTTCCTCAGTACCCAGTCATGCCCGGATTGCCGTGGCACCCGTCTGCGCCGTGAAGCGCGGCACGTGTGGGTCGGCGAGAAAACCCTGCCGGCGGTGACCAACCTGCCGATCGGCGATGCGTCCGACTATTTTGGCGGGCTCAAGCTCACCGGTCGTCGTGGCGAAATTGCCGACAAGATCCTCAAGGAAATCCGCGAACGCCTGCAATTTCTGGTCAACGTCGGCCTCGACTATCTGTCGCTGGACCGCAGTGCCGACACCTTGTCCGGCGGCGAGGCCCAGCGCATTCGGCTGGCCAGCCAGATTGGCGCCGGCCTGGTGGGTGTCCTGTACATCCTCGACGAACCTTCCATCGGCCTGCATCAGCGCGATAACGACCGGCTGCTGGGCACCCTCAAGCACCTGCGCGATATCGGCAACACGGTGATCGTGGTCGAGCACGACGAAGACGCGATCCGCCTGGCCGACTACGTGGTGGACATCGGCCCGGGCGCCGGCGTGCACGGCGGGCATATCGTCGCCGAAGGCACACCGGCCGAGGTCATGGCGCACCCGGACTCGCTGACGGGCAAATACCTGTCGGGCCGGGTGAAAATCGAAGTCCCGGCCAAACGTACGCCGCGCAACAAGAAGCTGACGCTGGCGCTCAAGGGCGCGCGCGGCAACAACCTGCGCAATGTCGACCTGGAGATTCCGATCGGCCTGCTGACCTGCGTCACCGGCGTGTCCGGCTCGGGTAAATCGACGCTGATCAACAACACGCTGTTCCCGTTGAGCGCCACCGCGCTGAATGGCGCAACGACGCTTGAGGCGGCCGCCCACGACAGCATCAAGGGCCTGGAGCACCTGGACAAGGTCGTCGACATCGACCAGAGCCCGATCGGCCGTACGCCACGCTCCAACCCGGCGACCTATACCGGACTGTTCACGCCGATCCGCGAGTTGTTCGCCGGCGTGCCGGAGTCCCGCTCCCGGGGCTATGGCCCGGGGCGCTTCTCCTTCAACGTCAAGGGCGGGCGTTGCGAAGCCTGCCAGGGCGACGGCCTGATCAAGGTCGAGATGCACTTCCTGCCGGACATCTACGTGCCGTGCGACGTGTGCAAGAGCAAGCGCTACAACCGTGAAACCCTGGAGATCAAGTACAAGGGCAAGAGCATCCACGAAACCCTCGAGATGACCATCGAGGAAGCGCGGGTGTTCTTCGATGCGGTGCCGGCCCTGGCGCGCAAGCTGCAAACGTTGATGGACGTCGGCCTGTCGTACATCAAGCTGGGGCAATCGGCGACCACGCTCTCCGGAGGTGAAGCGCAGCGGGTGAAACTGTCCCGCGAATTGTCCAAGCGTGATACCGGCAAGACCTTGTACATCCTCGATGAACCGACCACCGGGCTGCACTTCGCGGATATCCAGCAACTGCTCGACGTGCTGCATCGCCTGCGCGACCACGGCAACACCGTGGTGGTCATCGAGCACAACCTGGACGTGATCAAGACCGCCGACTGGCTGGTGGACCTCGGGCCGGAGGGTGGTTCCAAGGGCGGTCAGATCATCGCCGTCGGTACACCGGAGGAAGTGTCAGAGATGAAGCAATCCCATACTGGCTACTACCTCAAGCCGCTGCTGGAGCGGGACCGGGCTTAACCAGGCGCCATGAAAAAGCCCCTGTCACTTCATCGGTGGCAGGGGCTTTTTTGTATTCGCTGAATCAGGCGTGGGATTGCAGGTAGTTCTCAAGCCCGATCAATTTGATCAGACCCAGCTGCTTTTCGAGCCAGTAGGTATGATCTTCTTCGGTGTCATGCAATTGAACCCGCAGCATTTCGCGGCTGACGTAGTCCTTGTGCTGCTCGCAGAGCTTGATGCCCTTGCACAGCGCAGCCCGCACCTTGTATTCCAGGCGCAAATCCGCTTCGAGCATCTCGGTCACCGTGGTGCCGACATCGAGATCGTCCGGGCGCATGCGCGGAGTACCTTCGAGCATCAAGATCCGGCGCATCAAGGCATCAGCGTGCCCTGCTTCTTCTTCCATCTCGTGGTTGATTCGTTCGTAGAGCTTGGTGAAACCCCAGTCCTCATACATTCGCGAATGAACGAAATATTGATCACGCGCGGCCAATTCGCCGGTCAGCAACGTGTTGAGGTAATCGATCACATCTGGGTGGCCTTGCATCGCCCTACATCTCCCTGCTTGAAAGTTATAGTTTGAACCAACATGCCCTTATCGTCACTCGCAAGACGCAATAAAAGCGAAGATATTCTGAGAAAACCAGCTGAAATAACGCAAAAACCGCCCAAACAAGGGCGGTTCTGCTTCTCATTTAGACTTCGTTAAGCTGTACGTTGAGCAGCTTTGCGATTGCTTCTCCATACGCCGGGTCAGCCTTGTAGAAATGTTGCAGCTGGCGATCAACCACATCACTCGACACCCCCGCCATCGCAGCGGCGATGTTGCTGACCAGCAGCGATTTCTGCTGTTCAGACATCAAGCGGAACAACGCGCCGGCGTGACTGTAGTAATCAGTATCTTCGCGGTGGTCGTAACGATCGGCGGCACCACTGAGCGCCAACGCGGGCTCTGCGTAACGAGGTGCCTGCTTCGGCGACTCGACATAGCTGTTCGGCTCGTAGTTCGGCGCCGCACCGCCATTGCTGCCAAAGGCCATCGAGCCATCGCGCTGATAGGTGTTGACCGGACTGCGCGGAGCGTTGACTGGCAACTGTTGGTGGTTGGTGCCGACACGGTAGCGGTGAGCATCCGCGTAGGCGAATACCCGCCCCTGCAGCATGCGATCCGGTGACAGACCAACGCCGGGTACCATATTGCTGGGGCCGAACGCCGCCTGCTCGACTTCCGCGAAGTAGTTCTGCGGGTTGCGATTGAGCTCCAGTTCTCCCACTTCAATCAGTGGAAACTCTTTCTGCGACCAGGTTTTGGTCACATCAAACGGATTCTCGTAGTGCGCCGCCGCCTGAGCCTCGCTCATGATCTGAATGCACACGCGCCATTTCGGGAAATCACCCTGCTCGATGGCGTTGAACAAATCGCGCTGGGCGTAATCCGGATCAGTACCCGCCAGACGCGCAGCCTCCGCTGGAGCAAGGTTCTTGATCCCCTGCCGGGTCTTGTAGTGCCACTTCACCCAGTGGCGCTCGCCTTGAGCATTGATGAGGCTGTAAGTGTGGCTGCCGAATCCGTGCATGTGACGGTATCCGTCAGGGATACCCCGGTCGGAGAACAGGATGGTGACCTGGTGCAACGCCTCGGGCGAATGCGACCAGAAGTCCCACATCGCCTGGGCACTCTTCAGGTTGCTTTGCGGCAAACGCTTCTGGGTGTGGATAAAGTCCGGAAACTTCAGTGGATCGCGAATGAAGAACACGGGAGTGTTGTTGCCGACGATGTCCCAGTTGCCTTCCTCGGTGTAAAACTTCAAGGCAAAGCCGCGCGGATCACGCTCGGTATCGGCCGAACCACGCTCACCGCCCACGGTGGAAAAACGCAGGAAAGTCGGGGTTTGCTTACCGACTGCCTCAAACAGCTTCGCGCTGGTGTATTGAGTGATATCGCGCGTCACGGTGAACGTACCGTAGGCACCCGAGCCTTTGGCGTGCACACGGCGCTCAGGGATGTTTTCACGGTTGAAGTGGGCAAGCTTCTCGATCAGATGAAAGTCGTCGAGCAGCAGCGGGCCGCGAGGGCCGGCGGAACGGGAATTCTGGTTATCAGCAACAGGAGCGCCACTGGCGGTGGTAAGCGTTTTGTTTTGGCTCATGCGATCTTCCTTCTTCTGTCGGTCTTGAACTGCCGGCTATCGGCTGAGAAGGAGTATTGATCATCAACATGACAGCTACAAATTCATTAACTTGCAGACATCGATAGTTAAAAACTAATGATCATCCCCATCACATAATGACGATGTGGACGAAGGGGACGCTTGTACAAACGGCGCGTTTCTTACAGGCACAAAAAACCGGGCACTAGGCCCGGTTCCTTGTTTCAGACTGACGTCTTACTCGGCGGATACAGCTTCGCCAGCAGTAGCACGATCAACCAACTCGACGTACGCCATAGGCGCGTTGTCGCCAGCGCGGAAACCGCACTTGAGGATGCGCAGGTAGCCACCCTCACGGGTAGCGTAACGCTTGCCCAGGTCGTTGAAGAGCTTACCAACGATAGCTTTCGAACGAGTACGGTCGAAAGCCAGACGACGGTTAGCAACGCTGTCTGTCTTGGCCAGAGTGATCAGCGGCTCGGCAACGCGGCGCAGTTCTTTGGCTTTTGGCAGAGTAGTTTTGATCAGCTCGTGCTCGAACAGCGACACCGCCATGTTTTGGAACATGGCCTTGCGGTGCGAGCTGGTGCGGCTCAGGTGACGACCACTTTTACGATGACGCATGGTTCATTCCTTACCAAACACTACGTTCGGTGATTACGACGATCAGGCAGTCGCCTTGTCGTCCTTCTTAAGACTTGCAGGCGGCCAGTTGTCGAGGCGCATGCCGAGGGACAGACCGCGGGAGGCCAGAACGTCCTTGATTTCAGTCAAGGATTTCTTGCCCAGGTTCGGAGTCTTCAACAATTCCACTTCGGTACGCTGAATCAGGTCACCGATGTAGTAAATGTTTTCCGCCTTAAGGCAGTTAGCCGAACGTACAGTCAGTTCCAGATCGTCAACCGGGCGAAGCAGGATCGGATCGATCTCGTCTTCCTGCTCGACAACCACTGGCTCACTGTCACCCTTGAGGTCGACGAACGCAGCCAACTGCTGTTGCAGGATGGTTGCAGCGCGGCGAATAGCCTCTTCAGGATCCAGAGTACCGTTGGTTTCCAGATCAATAACCAGCTTGTCCAGGTTAGTACGCTGCTCGACACGGGCGTTTTCCACCACGTATGCGATACGGCGAACCGGGCTGAACGAAGAGTCAAGCTGCAAGCGACCGATGCTGCGGCTTTCGTCTTCATCGCTCTGACGCGAGTCTGCCGGTTCATAACCACGACCACGAGCTACTACGAGCTTCATGTTCAGGGCGCCGTTAGACGCCAGGTTAGCGATTACGTGATCGGGATTAACGATCTCGACATCATGATCCAGCTGAATATCGGCAGCGGTAACCACCCCCGAACCCTTCTTCGACAAGGTCAGCGTAACTTCGTCACGACCGTGCAGCTTGATAGCCAGACCTTTAAGGTTCAACAGGATTTCAATGACGTCTTCCTGTACACCTTCGATGGCGCTGTACTCGTGGAGCACACCGTCAATCTCGGCCTCGACTACTGCACAGCCGGGCATTGAGGACAACAGGATGCGGCGCAGCGCGTTGCCCAGGGTATGGCCGAAACCACGCTCGAGAGGCTCGAGAGTGATCTTGGCGCGGGTTGGACTGACAACCTGCACATCAATGTGGCGGGGTGTCAGGAACTCATTTACCGAAATCTGCATGGATGCACCTATTTTCTAGCCCTTACTTGGAGTAGAGCTCGACAATCAGGCTTTCGTTGATGTCGGCGGACAGATCACTGCGAGCTGGAACGTTCTTGAAAACGCCCGACTTCTTCTCAGTGTCTACTTCTACCCATTCTACGCGGCCACGTTGGGCACACAGATCGAGAGCTTGGACAATGCGAAGTTGATTTTTTGCTTTCTCGCGAACAGCAACCACGTCACCAGCACGAACCTGGTAGGACGGAACGTTAACGGTCTGACCGTTTACGCTGATCGACTTGTGCGATACCAGCTGACGGGATTCGGCACGAGTCGAACCAAAGCCCATACGGTATACAACGTTGTCCAGACGGCATTCGAGCAGTTGCAGCAGGTTCTCACCGGTTGCACCTTTCTTGCCAGCAGCTTCTTTGTAGTAGCCGCTGAATTGACGCTCGAGAACGCCGTAGATACGACGGACCTTCTGCTTTTCACGCAGTTGGGTGCCGTAGTCGGACTGGCGACCGCGGCGTTGGCCGTGGATACCAGGTGCTGCTTCAATGTTGCACTTCGATTCGATCGCGCGCACGCCGCTCTTCAGGAAGAGATCGGTGCCTTCGCGACGAGCGAGTTTGCATTTTGGACCAATGTAACGAGCCATTCTTTACAATCTCCTGGATTACACGCGGCGCTTCTTCGGCGGACGGCACCCGTTGTGCGGGATTGGCGTCACGTCGGTGATGCTGGCGATCTTGTAGCCACAGCCGTTCAAAGCGCGGACTGCGGATTCACGACCTGGACCTGGACCTTTGACGTTGACGTCGAGGTTTTTCAGGCCGTATTCCAGCGCAGCTTGACCAGCACGTTCAGCAGCTACCTGAGCAGCAAACGGGGTGGACTTGCGGGAACCGCGGAAACCCGAACCACCGGAGGTAGCCCAGGAAAGAGCGTTACCTTGACGGTCGGTGATGGTCACGATGGTGTTGTTAAAAGATGCATGGATGTGGGCGATGCCATCAACCACTGTCTTTTTAACTTTTTTACGAGGACGAGCAGCAGGTTTTGCCATGATTAAATTCCTGTCGATTCGCTGGGGCGATTACTTGCGGATCGGCTTACGCGGACCTTTACGGGTACGCGCGTTGGTCTTGGTACGCTGACCGCGCACTGGAAGACCGCGACGATGACGCAGACCGCGATAGCAACCGAGGTCCATCAAGCGCTTGATTTTCATGTTGATTTCGCGACGCAGGTCACCTTCAGTGGTGAACTTCGCCACTTCGCCACGCAGCTGTTCAATCTGCTCGTCGCTCAGATCTTTGATCTTTGCTGCTGGGTTTACCCCAGTCTCTGCACAAATTTTCTGTGCAGTAGTGCGACCAACACCATAGATGTAGGTCAGCGAGATAACAGTATGCTTGTTATCTGGAATGTTAACGCCTGCAATACGGGCCATTCAGTGGGACTCCAATTGACAGCTACCTACGCCCCGGAAGCCAAGAAATAGGGCGCGAGATAATATCGCTGTAATAACAAATAATCAACCCGGCAGCGCACTAGCTGCCGGGCTTGAAGCACAATCACACTCAGCCTTGGCGCTGTTTGTGACGCGGTTCCGCGCTGCAAATTACTCGAACAACACCTTCGCGGCGAATAATCTTGCAGTTACGGCACAGCTTTTTCACCGATGCACGAACTTTCATCACCAACTCCTCGAACCTTATGGGTCAGCGCAGCATGCCGCTGCCGTAACCCTTCAGGTTGGCTTTCTTCATCAGGGATTCGTACTGGTGCGAAACGAGGTGCGATTGTACTTGGGACATGAAGTCCATCACAACCACGACGACGATCAGCAACGAGGTCCCGCCAAGGTAGAACGGTACGTTGGCTGCAACCACCAGGAACTGGGGCAACAGGCAGACGGCCGTCATGTAAAGAGCACCGAACATGGTCAAGCGAGTCAGAACGCCATCAATGTAGCGCGCAGACTGCTCACCTGGACGGATGCCCGGAATAAAGGCACCGGACTTCTTCAGGTTTTCCGCTACGTCTTTCGGATTGAACATCAACGCCGTATAGAAGAAGCAGAAGAAAATAATCCCTGCACTAAACAGCAGAATATTCAACGGCTGACCAGGAGCGATCGACTGCGAGATGTCCTGCAACCAGCCCATACCTTCAGACTGACCGAACCAGGCACCCAACGAAGCCGGGAACAGCAAAATGCTGCTCGCGAAAATAGCCGGAATAACACCGGCCATGTTCACCTTCAGCGGCAAGTGGCTGGTCTGCGCAGCGAAGACCTTGCGGCCCTGCTGACGCTTGGCGTAGTGAACAGCAATACGACGCTGACCACGCTCAATGAACACCACGAAACCGATAATCGCTACTGCCAGCAAACCGATGGCAACCAGGGCGAAGATGTTGATATCACCCTGACGTGCAGACTCGAAAGACTGCCCGATCGCTCTCGGAAGACCGGCGACGATACCCGAAAAAATCAACATCGAGATACCGTTGCCAACACCACGCTCAGTAATCTGCTCACCCAGCCACATCATGAACATCGCACCAGCCACAAACGTGGATACCGCGACGAAATGGAAGCCAAAGTCACCAGTGAACGCAACGCCCTGCCCCGCCAGACCAATGGACATGCCAATGGCCTGGACGAGAGCGAGGACGACAGTGCCGTAGCGGGTGTACTGGCTGATCTTGCGACGGCCAGCTTCACCTTCCTTCTTCAACTGCTCCAGCTGCGGGCTGACGGCGGTCATCAGTTGCATGATGATCGATGCCGAGATGTACGGCATGATCCCCAGTGCAAAGATGCTCATCCGTTCCAGCGCGCCGCCGGAAAACATGTTGAACAAGCTAAGAATGGTCCCCTCATTCTGTCGAAACAGGTCCGCGAGTCGGTCCGGGTTGATACCTGGAACCGGGATGTGTGCGCCTATTCGGTAGACGATAATCGCCAGGAACAGAAAACGCAGACGAGCCCAGAGTTCAGACATACCGCCTTTGCCGAGCGCAGAGAGAGCACCTTGCTTAGCCATTTATTCCTCGAACTTGCCGCCAGCTGCTTCGATAGCCGCACGCGCACCTTTGGTGGCGCCGATTCCCTTGCCGATAGTGACAGCGCGAGTCACTTCACCGGACAGCATGATTTTCACACGCTGTACGTTGACGTTGATCACGTTGGCATCTTTCAGGGACTGCACGGTGACGATGTCGCCTTCCACTTTGGCCAGCTCGGACAGACGCACTTCTGCGCGGTCCATGGCTTTCAGGGAAACGAAACCGAACTTCGGCAGGCGACGATGCAGCGGCTGTTGACCGCCTTCAAAGCCTGGAGCAATGGTGCCACCGGAGCGAGAGGTCTGACCTTTGTGACCACGGCCACCAGTCTTACCCAAACCGCTACCGATACCACGGCCCGGACGATGCTTTTCGCGACGGGAACCCGGCGCTGGACTCAGATCATTGAGTTTCATCGATTAACCCTCGACACGCAGCATGTAGTAAGCCTTGTTGATCATCCCGCGATTCTCGGGAGTATCCTGGACTTCTACAGTGTGACCGATGCGACGCAGACCCAGACCCTTAACACACAGTTTGTGGTTAGGGATGCGGCCGGTCATGCTTTTGATCAGCGTAACTTTAACGGTAGCCATGATCAGAAGATCTCCTTGACGCTTTTGCCACGCTTGGCGGCAATGGATTCAGGAGACTGCATTGCTTTCAAACCTTTGAAAGTGGCGTGAACCACGTTTACCGGGTTAGTCGAGCCGTAGCACTTGGCCAGAACGTTCTGAACACCAGCAACTTCGAGGACAGCACGCATAGCGCCGCCAGCGATGATACCGGTACCTTCAGAAGCAGGCTGCATGTACACCTTCGAAGCGCCGTGAGCGGACTTCATGGCGTACTGCAGGGTGGTGCCGTTCAGATCAACCTGGATCATGTTGCGGCGAGCAGCTTCCATTGCCTTCTGGATCGCAGCAGGCACTTCACGCGACTTGCCACGGCCGAAGCCAACACGGCCCTTACCATCACCAACCACGGTCAACGCGGTGAAAGTGAAGATACGGCCGCCTTTAACGGTTTTGGCTACGCGGTTAACTTGAACCAGCTTCTCGATGTAGCCTTCGTCGCGCTTTTGGTCGTTATTTGACATAACTTAGAACTCCAGCCCAGCTTCACGAGCAGCATCAGCCAGCGCTTTAACGCGGCCGTGGTACTTGAAGCCAGAGCGGTCGAAAGCCACCTGCGAGACGCCAGCGGCCTTAGCACGCGTAGCGACCAGCTGGCCAACCTTAGTGGCCGCGTCGATGTTGCCGGTGGCACCATCACGCAGTTCTTTATCCAAAGTCGAGGCGCTTGCCAGGACTTTGTTGCCGTCGGCCGAAATGACCTGGGCGTAGATGTGCTGCGAAGAGCGGAACACGCAGAGACGCACGACTTCGAGTTCGTGCATTTTCAGGCGTGCTTTGCGAGCGCGACGCAGTCGAGTAACTTTTTTGTCGGTCATTTGCTATGCCCTACTTCTTCTTGGCTTCTTTACGACGGACGACTTCGTCCGCGTAGCGCACACCTTTGCCTTTGTACGGCTCTGGTGGACGGAAGTCGCGGATCTCGGCGGCCACTTGACCTACCAGCTGCTTGTCGATGCCCTTGATCAGGATATCGGTCTGGCTAGGAGTCTCAGCGGTGATGCCTTCCGGCAGTTCGTAATCCACTGGGTGCGAGAAGCCAAGAGCCAGGTTCAGCACTGTGCCTTTTGCTTGCGCTTTGTAACCAACACCGACCAGCTGGAGCTTGCGCTCAAAGCCTTGGCTTACGCCTTGGACCATGTTGTTTACCAACGCACGAGTGGTACCAGCCATTGCGCGAGTCTGTTGATCGCCATTGCGAGCAGCGAAACGCAGCTCACCAGCTTCTTCAACGATCTCAACGGACGAATGGATGTTCAGTTCGAGAGTGCCCTTGGCACCCTTCACCGAAAGCTGTTGGCCTGCGAATTTTACTTCGACACCGGCTGGCAGCTTAACGGGGTTCTTAGCGACGCGAGACATGCTTATCCCCCCTTAGAACACAGTGCAAAGAACTTCGCCGCCGACACCGGCAGCGCGCGCAGCACGATCAGTCATCACACCCTTGTTGGTGGAGACGATAGACACACCGAGACCGCCACGAACTTTTGGCAGATCATCGACGGACTTGTACTGACGCAGGCCTGGACGGCTAACGCGCTTCACTTCTTCGATAACCGGACGGCCTTCGAAGTACTTCAGCTCGATGGACAGCAGTGGTTTGATTTCGCTGCTGATCTGATAACCCGCAATGTAACCTTCGTCCTTCAGGACTTTGGCAACAGCTACCTTCAACGTGGAAGATGGCATGCTTACGACGGACTTTTCAGCCATCTGGGCATTACGGATACGAGTTAGCATGTCCGCTAACGGGTCCTGCATACTCATGGGCTAGACGCTCCTAATACAAAAAAATTAGCCTTGCGGCTATTACGTGTCGCCGAGAATCTCCGAGCATGAAAAACACGGGCTCAGGCGAGCCGGGTATTCTAGACACACCCCAGAAATGAATCAAGCCCCAAAAGGGGCTTGATCCAGATTCAAGGCCACCGGTGGTCAGGATCTTGCGATCCTGGACACCGAGACTTTGACAGTACTTACCAGCTGGCTTTAACCAGACCCGGTACGTCACCACGCATGGCAGCTTCACGCAGTTTGTTACGGCCGAGGCCGAACTTGCGGTAAACGCCGTGTGGACGACCGGTCAGGCGGCAGCGGTTACGCATGCGCGAAGCGCTTGCGTCACGTGGCTGCTTCTGCAGGGCTACTGTAGCTTCCCAACGCGCTTCTGGACTTGCGTTCAGATCAACGATGATAGCTTTCAGTGCTGCACGCTTCTTGGCGTACTTGGCAACCGTGAGCTGACGCTTCAGCTCGCGGTTTTTCATGCTCATCTTGGCCATGGTCCTACTCCAATCAGTTGCGGAACGGGAATTTGAACGCACGCAGCAGAGCGCGGCCTTCATCATCGTTCTTGGCAGTGGTGGTCAGGGTGATGTCCAGACCGCGGAGAGCATCGATCTTGTCGTAGTCGATTTCCGGGAAGATGATCTGCTCTTTCACGCCCATGCTGTAGTTGCCACGACCATCGAAGGACTTGGCATTCAGGCCGCGGAAGTCGCGAACCCGAGGCAGGGAGATCGACAGCAGACGATCCAGGAACTCGTACATACGCTCACGGCGCAGGGTCACTTTGACGCCGATCGGCCAACCTTCACGGACTTTAAAGCCTGCGATGGATTTGCGAGCGTAGGTCACAACGACTTTCTGGCCGGTGATCTTTTCCAGGTCAGCAACAGCGTGCTCGATGACTTTTTTGTCGCCGATCGCTTCGCCCAGACCCATGTTCAGGGTGATTTTGGTAACGCGCGGAACTTCCATCACGTTCGAAAGCTTAAGTTCTTCCTTAAGTTTCGGAGCAATTTCCTTCCGGTAAATCTCTTTTAGTCGTGCCATGGTCTCATCTACCTAGCAGTGTTCAAGCATCAACCGCTTTTTGGGTCGACTTGAAGACACGAATTTTCTTGCCGTCTTCTACTTTGAAACCAACGCGGTCAGCCTTGTTGGTTTCGCTGTTGAAAATGGCGACGTTAGAAGCATCCAGTGGAGCTTCTTTCTCGACGATACCGCCCTGCACGCCCGACATCGGGTTAGGCTTGGTATGACGCTTGACCAGGTTCAGACCACCAATAACCAAACGGTTGTTAGCGAGAACCTTAAGCACCTTACCGCGCTTACCTTTGTCTTTGCCGGCGATCACGATGATCTCGTCGTCACGACGAATCTTTTGCATGTCGGATCTCCTTACAGCACTTCTGGGGCGAGCGAGACGATCTTCATGAACTTCTCAGTACGAAGTTCACGGGTCACTGGCCCAAAGATACGGGTGCCGATCGGCTCTTGCTTGTTGTTCAACAGAACAGCAGCGTTGCCATCAAAGCGGATAATGGAGCCATCAGCACGACGTACGCCGTGACGAGTGCGGACTACAACGGCAGTCATCACTTGGCCTTTTTTCACTTTACCGCGAGGAATTGCTTCCTTGACGGTAACTTTGATGATGTCACCGATACCAGCGTAACGACGATGGGAGCCACCCAGCACCTTGATGCACATAACGCGGCGAGCGCCGCTGTTATCGGCCACATCGAGCATGGATTGAGTCTGAATCATATAATTTCTCCGACCCCTAGTCCTTAGACTTCCACAGCGCGTTCGAGAACATCAACCAGCGCCCAAGACTTGGTCTTGGCCAAAGGACGAGTTTCACGAATAGTGACTTTGTCGCCGATGTGGCACTGATTGGTTTCGTCGTGCGCGTGCAGCTTAGTCGAACGCTTAACGTATTTACCGTAGATCGGGTGCTTAACGCGACGCTCGATCAGAACGGTGATGGTTTTGTCCATCTTGTCGCTGACAACACGGCCAGTCAGCGTACGGACAGTTTTTTCGGCTTCAGCCATGATTACTTACCTGCCTGCTGGTTGAGCACAGTCTTCACGCGAGCGATGTCACGCTTAACTTGCGAGAGCAGATGAGACTGCCCCAACTGGCCAGTTGCTTTCTGCATACGCAGATTGAACTGGTCGCGCAGCAGGCCGAGCAGTTGCTCGTTCAGCTGCTGTGCGGATTTTTCACGAAGTTCATTCGCTTTCATCACATCACCGTCCGTTTAACAAAGGAGGTGGCGAGCGGCAGCTTTGCAGCAGCCAGGGCGAAAGCCTCACGCGCCAGCTCTTCAGAAACACCCTCGATTTCATACAGGACTTTGCCTGGCTGAATCTGGGCAACCCAGTACTCCACGTTACCCTTACCTTTACCCATACGAACCTCGAGAGGTTTTTTGGAGATCGGCTTGTCCGGGAATACACGGATCCAGATCTTGCCGCCACGTTTTACGTGACGGGTCAGAGCACGACGCGCTGACTCGATCTGACGAGCGGTGAGACGACCACGAGCAACAGACTTCAGCGCGAACTCGCCGAAGCTGACTTTGCTACCGCGCAATGCCAGGCCACGGTTGTGACCAGTCATTTGCTTGCGGAACTTCGTACGCTTTGGTTGCAACATTTGGCGTACCCCTTACTTAGCAGCTTTTTTACGAGGCGCTGGTGCTTGTGGTTTCAGTTCTTCTTGGCGACCACCAATTACTTCGCCTTTGAAGATCCAAACCTTTACACCGATCACACCGTAAGTGGTGTGAGCTTCGTAGTTGGCATAGTCGATGTCGGCACGCAGGGTGTGCAATGGCACACGACCTTCGCGATACCATTCAGTACGTGCGATTTCAGCACCGCCGAGACGACCGCTCACTTGGATTTTGATGCCTTTGGCACCAATGCGCATGGCGTTCTGTACGGCGCGCTTCATAGCACGACGGAACATTACGCGACGCTCCAGCTGCTGAGCTACGCTCTGCGCAACCAGCATACCGTCGAGCTCCGGCTTGCGGATCTCTTCGATATTGATGTGCACAGGCACACCCATTTGCTTGGTCAGGTCCTGACGCAGTTTCTCAACATCTTCACCTTTCTTCCCGATAACGATACCTGGACGAGCGGTGTGGATGGTGATGCGTGCAGTTTGGGCCGGACGATGGATATCGATACGGCTTACGGACGCGCTTTTTAGTTTGTCTTGGAGGTACTCACGCACATTCAGATCTGCGAGCAAATAGTCCGCATAAGTCCGACCGTCTGCGTACCAGACGGAGGTGTGCTCCTTGACGATTCCCAGGCGAATGCCAATGGGATGTACTTTCTGACCCATCTCTTCGACTCCGTTACTTGTCAGCAACCTTGACAGTGATATGGCAAGACCGCTTGACGATGCGATCAGCACGGCCTTTGGCACGTGGCATGATGCGCTTCAGCGAACGCCCTTCGTTGACGAAAACGGTGCTGACCTTCAGGTCATCAACGTCTGCGCCTTCGTTATGCTCGGCGTTGGCTACGGCCGACTCCAGCACTTTCTTCATGATCTCGGCGGCTTTCTTACTGCTGAAAGCCAACAGGTTGAGCGCTTCGCCCACCTTCTTCCCGCGGATCTGGTCGGCGACCAAGCGGGCTTTCTGGGCGGAGATTCGAGCGCCCGACAACTTAGCGGCTACTTCCATTTCCTAACCCCTTAACGCTTGGCTTTCTTGTCTGCCACGTGCCCGCGATAAGTGCGGGTACCGGCGAACTCGCCCAGTTTGTGGCCGACCATGTCTTCGTTCACGAGAACTGGGACGTGCTGACGACCGTTGTGTACTGCGATGGTCAGACCGACCATTTGTGGCAGGATCATCGAACGACGCGACCAGGTTTTCACCGGTTTGCGATCGTTCTTTTCCGCCGCCACTTCGATCTTCTTCAGTAGGTGAAGATCGATAAAAGGACCTTTTTTCAGAGAACGTGGCACTGTCGTATCCCTCTATTTACTTGCGACGACGGACGATCATTTTGTCGGTACGCTTATTACCACGAGTCTTCGCGCCCTTAGTCGGGAAGCCCCATGGCGATACCGGATGACGACCACCAGAGGTACGACCTTCACCACCACCATGTGGGTGGTCAACCGGGTTCATGGCAACACCACGAACGGTTGGGCGAACGCCACGCCAGCGTTTGGCACCAGCTTTACCCAGCGAACGCAGGCTGTGCTCGGAGTTCGAGACTTCGCCCAGGGTCGCACGGCATTCAGCCAGGACTTTACGCATTTCACCGGAACGCAGACGCAGGGTAACGTACACGCCTTCACGAGCGATCAGCTGAGCCGAAGCACCAGCGGAACGAGCGATCTGTGCGCCTTTACCTGGTTTCAGTTCGATGCCGTGTACGGTAGAACCGACTGGAATGTTGCGCAGTTGCAGAGCGTTGCCTGGCTTGATTGGAGCCAGAGCGCCCGCGATCAGCGTGTCGCCAGCACTCACGCCTTTAGGGGCGATGATGTAGCGGCGCTCGCCGTCTGCGTAGCAGAGCAGTGCGATGTGAGCAGTACGGTTTGGATCGTATTCGATACGCTCGACAGTGGCGACGATGCCATCTTTGTCGTTGCGACGGAAATCGACCATACGGTAATGCTGCTTATGACCACCACCGATGTGACGAGTGGTAATACGGCCATTGTTGTTACGACCACCAGTCTTCGATTTCTTCTCGAGCAGCGGTGCGTGAGGAGCGCCTTTATGCAGCTCCTGGTTGACCACCTTGACCACAAAACGGCGGCCAGGGGAAGTCGGTTTGCATTTAACGATTGCCATGATGCACCCCTTCCTTACTCAGCACTGCTGCTGAAATCGAGATCTTGGCCTGGCTGAAGGGAGATAACTGCCTTCTTCCAGTCATTACGCTTGCCCAGACCGCGAGCAGTGCGCTTGCTCTTACCCAGAACATTCAGGGTAGTTACACGCTCTACTTTCACGCTGAACAGGCTTTCGACGGCCTTCTTGATTTCCAGCTTGGTTGCGTCAGTAGCAACCTTGAAAACGAACTGGCCTTTCTTGTCTGCCAGAACCGTAGCCTTCTCGGAAACGTGCGGGCCAAGCAGAACTTTAAATACGCGTTCCTGGTTCATCCCAGCAGCTCCTCGAATTTCTTCACGGCCGACACGGTGATCAACACCTTGTCGTATGCGATCAGACTAACTGGATCGGAACCTTGCACGTCACGTACATCTACGTGTGGCAGGTTACGAGCAGCCAGGTACAGGTTCTGATCAACAGCGTCCGACACGATCAGAACGTCGGTCAGGCTCATGTTGTTCAGCTTGCCCAGCAGGTCTTTGGTTTTCGGCGTTTCAACGGCGAAATCCTGAACCACGACCAGACGATCAGTACGCACCAGCTCAGCAAGGATGGAACGCATTGCTGCGCGATACATCTTCTTGTTCAGCTTCTGGGAGTGATCCTGAGGACGAGCTGCGAAAGTGGTACCGCCGCCACGCCAGATTGGGCTACGGATAGTACCGGCACGAGCACGGCCAGTACCTTTCTGACGCCATGGGCGCTTGCCGCCACCACGAACGTCGGAACGGGTCTTTTGCTGCTTGGAACCCTGACGGCCGCCGGCCATGTAGGCCACGACTGCTTGGTGAACCAGCGTCTCGTTGAATTCGCCGCCAAATGTCAGTTCGGAAACTTCGATCGCTTGAGCGTCATTTACATTTAATTGCATGTCAGCTTCCCCTTAACCGCGAGCCTTGGCTGCTGGACGTACAACCAAGTTGCCGCCAGTAGCGCCAGGAACAGCGCCCTTGACCAACAACAGATTGCGTTCAGCGTCCACGCGCACTACTTCGAGGGACTGCACGGTCACGCGCTCAGCGCCCATATGACCGGACATTTTTTTGCCCTTGAATACACGACCAGGAGTCTGGCACTGGCCGATAGAGCCTGGAACGCGGTGGGATACGGAGTTACCGTGGGTGTTATCTTGCCCGCGGAAATTCCAACGCTTGATCGTACCCTGGAAGCCTTTACCCTTGGACTGACCGGTTACATCAACCAGTTGACCAGCGGCGAAGATTTCAGCATTGATCAGATCGCCGGCCTGGTACTCGCCTTCTTCAAGGCGGAATTCCATTACGGTACGACCAGCGGCAACGTTCGCCTTAGCGAAGTGGCCAGCCTGAGCTGCTGTTACACGCGAAGCACGACGCTCGCCGACAGTGACTTGCACTGCACGATAGCCATCGGTCTCTTCAGTTTTGAACTGGGTGACGCGATTCGGCTCGATCTCAATGACCGTGACCGGAATGGAGACACCTTCTTCGGTGAAAATACGGGTCATACCGCATTTACGACCGACTACACCAATAGTCATGTTGTAAACCTCATGAGTGTACGGGGCTTTCACCCGCTATGGCCGCCCATTTCAGAGCGTTACACGACTAAGACCGAGTCTTAGCCGAGGCTGATCTGCACTTCCACACCGGCCGCAAGATCAAGCTTCATAAGAGCATCAACGGTTTTATCCGTTGGCTGGACGATGTCCAGAACGCGCTTATGAGTACGGATCTCGTACTGGTCACGCGCGTCTTTGTTGACGTGCGGGGAGACCAGAACGGTGAACCGCTCTTTACGGGTAGGCAGTGGAATTGGACCACGCACTTGAGCACCAGTACGTTTCGCGGTTTCCACGATTTCCTGGGTTGATTGGTCGATCAGGCGATGGTCGAAAGCCTTCAACCTGATACGGATTTGCTGATTTTGCATTGGATTTCAGACTCCGGCTGCTATTCCCACCGGGCGCAATACGCCCGTTAAAAGGAGGCGCAATTCTATAGACGCCCCAGATAGGTGTCAACCCAATAAAAAAGCCCCCGCTGAGCGGGGGCTTTTCAAAGCATCGAAGCTATCTCAAAAGAGATGCTTACTCGATGATTTTGGCTACGACGCCAGCGCCGACGGTACGACCGCCTTCACGGATAGCGAAACGCAGACCGTCTTCCATCGCGATGGTTTTGATCAGGGTAACAGTCATCTGAATGTTGTCACCTGGCATTACCATTTCAACGCCTTCTGGCAGCTCGCAGTTACCAGTCACGTCAGTAGTACGGAAGTAGAACTGTGGACGGTAGCCTTTGAAGAACGGAGTGTGACGACCGCCTTCTTCCTTGCTCAGAACGTAAACTTCTGCGGTGAACTTGGTGTGCGGCTTAACCGAACCCGGCTTAACCAGAACCTGACCACGCTCAACGTCGTCACGCTTGGTGCCACGCAGCAGAACGCCGCAGTTCTCGCCAGCACGACCTTCGTCGAGCAGCTTACGGAACATTTCAACACCGGTGCAGGTGGTGACAGTGGTGTCACGCAGACCAACGATTTCCAGTGGATCCTGTACGCGAACGATACCGCGCTCGATACGACCAGTCACAACAGTACCGCGACCGGAGATCGAGAATACGTCTTCGATTGGCATCAGGAACGGCTTGTCGATAGCACGCTCTGGCTCTGGGATGTAGGTGTCCAGAGTTTCTACCAGTTTCTTGACGGCAGTGGTGCCCATCTCGTTGTCATCTTTGCCTTCCAGCGCCATACGGGCCGAACCAATGATGATTGGAGTGTCGTCGCCTGGGAAGTCGTAAGTGCTCAGCAGATCGCGCACTTCCATCTCTACCAGTTCCAGCAGCTCAGCGTCGTCTACCAGGTCAGCCTTGTTCAGGAAAACCACGATGTACGGAACGCCTACCTGACGAGACAGCAGGATGTGCTCACGGGTTTGTGGCATCGGACCATCAGCGGCCGAGCAAACCAGGATCGCGCCGTCCATCTGGGCAGCACCGGTGATCATGTTCTTCACGTAGTCAGCGTGACCTGGGCAGTCAACGTGAGCGTAGTGACGAATGTTCGAGTTGTACTCGACGTGCGCGGTGTTGATGGTGATACCACGAGCTTTTTCTTCTGGCGCGCTGTCGATCTTGTCAAATTCAACGATTGCGGAACCGAAAACTTCGGAGCAAACGCGAGTCAGAGCTGCGGTCAGAGTGGTTTTACCGTGGTCAACGTGACCGATGGTGCCAACGTTGACGTGCGGTAGGGAACGATCAAATTTTTCTTTAGCCACGACAATTAACTCCTTGCCTAAAGGACTGAATCAGCCTTGTTTTTTGGTAACGGTTTCGACGATGTGCGACGGAGCCGTATTGTATTTTTTGAATTCCATAGAGTAGCTTGCGCGACCCTGGGACATCGAACGAACGTCGGTCGCATAACCGAACATCTCGCCCAACGGAACTTCAGCACGGATCACCTTACCGGAAACCGTGTCTTCCATACCCAGAATCATGCCGCGACGACGATTGAGGTCGCCCATCACGTCACCCATATAGTCTTCAGGCGTAACAACCTCTACCGCCATGATCGGCTCGAGCAACTCACCACCGCCCTTCTGGGCCAGTTGCTTGGTCGCCATGGAAGCAGCCACCTTAAACGCCATCTCGTTGGAGTCGACGTCGTGGTAAGAACCATCAAACACGGTAGCCTTCAGGCCGATCAGCGGATAGCCGGCAACTACGCCGTTCTTCATCTGCTCTTCGATACCCTTCTGGATAGCCGGGATGTATTCCTTAGGAACCACACCACCCACTACTTCGTTCACGAATTGCAGACCTTCCTGACCTTCGTCAGCAGGAGCAAAACGGATCCAGCAATGGCCGAACTGGCCACGACCACCGGATTGACGAACGAACTTGCCTTCGATTTCGCAGTTCTTCGTGATGCGTTCACGATAGGAAACCTGAGGCTTACCGATGTTGGCTTCGACGTTGAACTCACGGCGCATCCGGTCAACCAGGATGTCCAGGTGCAGCTCGCCCATGCCAGAGATGATCGTTTGACCAGTCTCTTCATCAGTCTTGACGCGGAAAGACGGGTCTTCCTGAGCAAGCTTGCCCAGAGCGATACCCATTTTTTCCTGGTCATCCTTGGTCTTAGGCTCAACGGCAACCGAAATAACCGGCTCCGGGAAGTCCATGCGAACCAGGATGATTGGCTTGTCAGCGTTGCACAAGGTTTCACCAGTGGTGACGTCCTTCATGCCGATCAGGGCCGCGATGTCGCCAGCGCGTACTTCCTTGATCTCTTCACGGGCGTTTGCGTGCATCTGCACCATACGACCCACGCGCTCTTTCTTGCCTTTGACCGAGTTGATCACGCCGTCGCCGGAGGCCAACACGCCCGAGTAAACGCGGACGAAGGTCAAGGTACCCACGAATGGGTCGGTAGCGATCTTGAACGCCAGAGCCGAGAACGGCTCGTTGTCGTCTGCATGACGCTCCATCTGCTTTTCCTCGTCATCCGGGTCAGTACCCTTGATGGCAGGAATGTCAGTTGGTGCAGGCAGGTAGTCGATAACGGCGTCGAGAACCAGGGGAACGCCCTTGTTCTTGAAGGAAGAACCGCAAACAGCCAGAACGATCTCACCAGCGATAGTACGCTGACGCAGAGCACCCTTGATTTCCTCGATGGAGAGCTCTTCCCCTTCGAGGTACTTGTTCATCAGCTCTTCGCTAGCTTCGGCCGCAGCCTCAACCATGTTGTTGCGCCACTCTTCAGCCAGCTCCTGCAGTTCAGCAGGGATGGCTTCACGACGAGGAGTCATACCCTTGTCGGCATCGTTCCAGTAAACGGCTTCCATGGTCATCAGATCGATCTGACCCTGGAAGTTGTCTTCGGAACCGATAGCCAGCTGGATAGGCACCGGAGTGTGACCCAGACGCTGCTTGATCTGAGCGATCACGCGCAGGAAGTTCGCACCGGCACGGTCCATCTTGTTCACGTAAACGATACGTGGAACGCCGTACTTGTTGGCTTGACGCCATACGGTTTCGGACTGAGGCTCAACGCCGGAGGTGCCGCAGAACACAACGACCGCGCCGTCGAGTACACGCAGGGAACGTTCAACCTCAATGGTGAAGTCTACGTGGCCCGGGGTATCGATGACGTTGAAGCGGTATTGATCTTTGTGCTGCTTGGCCGAACCCTGCCAGAAGGCGGTAATGGCAGCAGAAGTAATGGTAATACCACGCTCCTGCTCCTGAACCATCCAGTCAGTGGTCGCAGCGCCGTCATGCACTTCGCCCATCTTGTGGCTTTTGCCAGTGTAAAAAAGGACGCGCTCGGTGGTGGTGGTTTTACCAGCATCCACGTGAGCAACGATACCGATGTTACGGTAGCGATTAATCGGTGTAGTACGAGCCATAAAGCCCTCGCAAAATGAGTGACGCTAGAATTAGAAGCGGTAGTGCGAGAAAGCCTTGTTGGCTTCAGCCATACGGTGCACGTCTTCACGCTTCTTAACTGCAGCACCTTTACCTTCGGCGGCGTCCAACAGTTCGCCAGCCAAACGCAGAGCCATAGACTTCTCGCCGCGCTTGCGAGCGAAGTCTACCAACCAGCGCATTGCCAGAGCGTTACGACGGGAAGGACGAACCTCGACCGGAACCTGGTAAGTAGCACCACCAACGCGGCGCGACTTCACTTCGACCAGCGGAGCGATGGCGTCGAGTGCTTTTTCGAAGAGTTCCAGGGGATCGGTGCCGGCCTTACGAGCCTTCACGGTATCCAGGGCACCATAAACGATACGCTCGGCAACGGCTTTCTTGCCGCTTTCCATTACGTGGTTCATGAATTTGGCGAGGATTTGGCTTCCGTATTTCGGATCGTCCAGAATCTCACGCTTGGCTGCTACGCGACGTCTTGGCATTGATAAGCCCTCAAACGGTCTTCAGGTTAGCCCGGGACAGATCCAGTGGATACGTGCCCGACCTTACTCTTATCGACTCAATAAAATGAATAACTGCAAAACGGCCGATTACTTCGGACGCTTGGTACCGTACTTCGAACGACCCTGGTTACGACCTTTAACACCGGAAGTATCCAACGAACCGCGAACGGTGTGGTAACGAACACCTGGCAAGTCTTTTACACGACCGCCGCGGATCAGTACCACGCTGTGCTCTTGCAGGTTGTGGCCTTCACCACCGATGTACGAGGAAACCTCGAAACCGTTGGTCAGACGCACACGGCATACTTTACGCAGTGCCGAGTTAGGTTTTTTCGGCGTGGTGGTGTACACACGGGTGCACACGCCACGGCGTTGCGGGCAGTTCTGCAGCGCAGGCACGTCGGATTTCTCGACGATACGCTTACGCGGCTGACGTACCAGCTGGTTGATAGTTGCCATCTACTAGCTCCACTGTTGTCTTGCGACGCTATTGTCTTGCAAGAAAAGCAAAATGGCAGGAACGAGTTCCCGCCAAATTTAGGGGTACAAGAGTCTAAAGAGGATCTTGCCCCCAGTCAAGGCAAGGCCCCGCCCTCCCCGCCCATCCAATCTCGACAATTTGTCTCGATTCGATGAACGGAGTGACCAGGGCCTCACACTCATTTACCGCAGAACTCAGTTACCGCTCGAGTTCAGCGCTTCGGTCAGTGCAGCTTCCACTTCACTGGCGCTTACGCGCAACGGTTTGTCTGCATCACGGCGACGCTTACGCTCGCTGTGATAAGCCAGACCGGTACCAGCCGGGATCAGACGACCCACGACCACGTTTTCTTTCAGGCCGCGCAGGTAATCGCGCTTGCCGGTTACCGCCGCTTCGGTCAGTACGCGGGTGGTTTCCTGGAAGGAAGCCGCCGAGATGAACGATTCGGTGGACAACGACGCCTTGGTGATACCCAGCAGTACACGAGTGAACTTGGAGACAAACTTGTCTTCAGTCGCCAGGCGCTCGTTCTCTACCAGTACGTGAGTCAGTTCCATCTGGTCGCCCTTGATGAAACTGGAATCGCCGGATTCAGCGATTTCAACTTTACGCAGCATCTGACGCAGGATGGTCTCGATGTGCTTGTCGTTGATCTTCACGCCTTGCAGACGGTAAACGTCCTGGATCTCGTTAACGATGTACTTGGCCAGCGCACTCACACCCAGCAGACGCAGGATGTCGTGTGGATCGCTCGGACCGTCGGAGATAACTTCGCCGCGGTTTACCTGTTCGCCTTCGAACACGTTCAGGTGACGCCACTTCGGAATCAGCTCTTCGTACGGATCGCTACCGTCGTTCGGGGTAATGACCAGACGGCGCTTGCCCTTGGTCTCTTTACCGAACGCGATGGTGCCGCTGACTTCAGCCAGAATCGACGCTTCTTTCGGACGACGGGCTTCGAACAGGTCGGCAACACGCGGCAGACCACCGGTGATGTCACGGGTCTTCGAAGTTTCTTGCGGAATACGAGCGATAACATCACCGATCGCAATCTTCGCACCGTCCGCTACACCGACCAGGGCGTTGGCTGGCAGGAAGTACTGAGCGATAACGTCAGTGCCTGGCAGCAACAGATCCTTGCCGTTGTCGTCGACCATCTTAACGGCTGGACGGATGTCCTTACCGGCAGCTGGACGATCTTTGGCGTCGAGTACTTCAATGTTGGTCATACCGGTCAATTCGTCAGTCTGACGCTTGATCGTGATGCCTTCTTCCATGCCCACGTAGGTCACGGTACCTTTCATTTCGGTAACGATCGGGTGAGTGTGCGGATCCCACTTGGCCACGATGGCGCCAGCGTCGACCTTGTCACCTTCTTTGACCGAAATCACGGCACCGTACGGCAGCTTGTAACGCTCACGCTCACGACCGAAGTCATCAGCGATGGCCAGCTCACCGGAACGGGACACGGCAACCAGGTGACCGTCCACTCGCTCTACGTGCTTCAGGTTGTGCAGACGGACGGTACCGCCATTCTTCACCTGAACGCTGTCGGCTGCGGAGGTCCGGCTTGCCGCACCACCGATGTGGAACGTACGCATCGTCAGCTGGGTACCCGGCTCACCGATGGACTGGGCAGCGATAACGCCAACCGCTTCACCAATGTTCACCTGGTGACCACGAGCCAGGTCACGGCCGTAGCACTTGGCGCAAATGCCGTAGCGGGTTTCGCAGCTGATCGGCGAACGCACGATCACTTCGTCGATGCTGTTCAGCTCGATGAACTCGACCCACTTCTCGTCTACCAGGGTGCCAGCAGGAACGATGACGTCCTCGGTACCCGGCTTGAATACGTCACGGGCAATAACACGACCCAATACGCGCTCACCCAATGGCTCTACAACGTCACCGCCTTCAATGTGCGGAGTCATCAGCAGACCGTGTTCGGTGCCGCAATCGATCTCGGTTACAACCAGATCCTGCGCCACGTCTACCAGACGACGAGTCAGGTAGCCCGAGTTCGCCGTTTTCAACGCGGTATCCGCCAGACCTTTACGAGCACCGTGAGTGGAGATGAAGTACTGAAGTACGCTCAAACCTTCACGGAAGTTCGCAGTAATCGGCGTTTCAATGATGGAGCCATCCGGCTTGGCCATCAGGCCACGCATACCGGCGAGCTGACGAATCTGTGCTGCGGAACCCCGCGCACCCGAGTCGGCCATCATGTACATCGAGTTGAACGATTCCTGGTCGACTTCGACGCCATGGCGGTCGATGACTTTCTCTTTCGAGAGGTTGGCCATCATCGCCTTGGAAACTTCGTCGTTCGCCTTGGACCAAAGGTCGATCACTTTGTTGTACTTCTCGCCCTGGGTTACCAGGCCGGAGGCGTACTGGCTCTCGATCTCTTTCACTTCGTCGGTGGCTGCACCGATGATGCGGGCTTTTTCATCCGGGATAACGAAGTCGTTAACACCGATGGAAACGCCGGAGATGGTCGAATAGGCAAAACCGGTGTACATCAACTGGTCAGCGAAGATAACGGTCTCTTTCAGACCAACCACGCGGTAGCACTGGTTGATCAGCTTGGAGATCGCCTTTTTCTTCATCGGCAGGTTGACGACGTCGTACGACAGACCTTTTGGCACAACCTGGAACAACAGCGCACGGCCGACAGTGGTGTCGACGATACGGGTGTTGGTCACGCTGCCGCCGTCACGGTCGTTGACGGTTTCGTTGATCCGGACTTTAACCTTGGCGTGCAGTGCGGCTTCGCCGGCACGGAACACACGGTCAACTTCCTGCAGATCCGCGAATACACGACCTTCGCCCTTGGCGTTGATCGCTTCACGCGTCATGTAGTACAGACCCAATACAACGTCCTGCGACGGAACGATGATTGGCTCACCGTTGGCTGGCGACAGAATGTTGTTGGTCGACATCATCAACGCACGCGCTTCCAGCTGGGCTTCCAGCGTCAGCGGTACGTGCACGGCCATTTGGTCGCCGTCGAAGTCGGCGTTGTACGCGGCGCAGACCAGCGGGTGCAGCTGGATAGCCTTACCTTCGATCAGTACCGGTTCAAACGCCTGGATACCCAGACGGTGAAGGGTCGGTGCACGGTTGAGAAGAACCGGGTGTTCGCGAATCACTTCAGCGAGAACGTCCCAAACCTCCGGCAGCTCGCGCTCGACCATCTTCTTGGCAGCTTTGATGGTGGTCGCGAGACCACGCATTTCCAGCTTGCCGAAAATGAACGGCTTGAACAGCTCGAGAGCCATCTTCTTCGGCAGACCGCACTGGTGCAGACGCAGGGTCGGACCTACGGTAATTACCGAACGACCGGAGTAGTCAACACGCTTACCGAGCAAGTTCTGACGGAAACGACCCTGCTTACCCTTGATCATGTCAGCCAGGGATTTCAGAGGACGCTTGTTGGAACCTGTGATAGCGCGACCACGACGACCGTTGTCGAGCAATGCGTCGACGGCTTCCTGCAACATACGCTTTTCGTTGCGCACGATGATGTCCGGAGCGGACAGATCCAGCAGGCGCTTCAAACGGTTGTTACGGTTGATCACTCGACGATACAGATCGTTGAGGTCGGAAGTCGCGAAACGACCGCCATCCAGCGGGACCAGTGGACGCAGATCTGGCGGCAGAACCGGCAGAACGGTCAGCACCATCCACTCTGGCAGGTTGCCGGAACCCTGGAAGGCTTCCATCAACTTCAGACGCTTGGACAGCTTCTTGATCTTGGTTTCGGAGTTGGTTTGCGGAATTTCTTCACGCAGACGGCCAATCTCGTGTTCCAGGTCGATAGCGTGCAGCAGTTCGCGGACAGCTTCGGCACCCATGCGGGCATCGAAATCGTCGCCGAACTCTTCCAGCGCTTCGAAGTACTGCTCGTCGTTCAGCAGCTGACCTTTTTCAAGGGTGGTCATGCCTGGGTCGATAACGACGTAGCTCTCGAAGTAGAGAACGCGTTCGATATCACGCAGGGTCATGTCCATCAGCAAGCCGATACGGGACGGCAGCGATTTCAGGAACCAGATGTGGGCAACCGGCGAGGCCAGTTCGATGTGCGCCATGCGCTCACGACGAACTTTTGCCAGCGCGACTTCAACGCCGCACTTCTCGCAGATCACACCGCGGTGCTTCAAGCGCTTGTACTTACCGCACAGGCACTCGTAATCCTTTACCGGGCCAAAGATCTTGGCGCAGAACAGGCCGTCACGCTCAGGTTTGAACGTACGGTAGTTGATGGTTTCCGGCTTTTTAACTTCACCGAACGACCACGAACGGATCATCTCAGGCGATGCCAATCCGATACGGATGGCGTCGAACTCTTCGACTTGACCCTGGTTTTTCAGCAAATTCAGTAGGTCTTTCAAGGCCTTTCCTCCTGGCGGAGCAGAGAGCGGGCAATCCTGCCCCGCTCTCGATTCGCGTCACGTGTTATTCGGTTTCCAGATCGATATCGATGCCGAGGGAACGAATTTCCTTGATCAACACGTTGAAGGACTCGGGCATGCCCGGCTCCATACGGTGATCGCCATCCACGATGTTTTTGTACATCTTGGTACGGCCGTTCACATCGTCCGACTTCACTGTGAGCATTTCTTGCAGAGTGTAAGCGGCACCGTATGCTTCCAGTGCCCAGACCTCCATCTCCCCGAAACGCTGACCACCGAACTGCGCCTTACCACCCAGCGGCTGCTGGGTAACCAGGCTGTACGAACCGGTAGAACGCGCGTGCATCTTGTCGTCTACCAAGTGGTTCAGCTTCAGCATGTACATGTAGCCAACGGTGACCGGGCGCTCGAACTTGTTGCCGGTACGGCCGTCGGTCAGCTGCATCTGGCCGCTTTCTGGCAAGTCCGCCAGTTTCAGCATGGCCTTGATTTCGCTTTCCTTGGCACCGTCGAACACCGGAGTGGCCATCGGCACGCCGCCGCGCAGGTTTTGAGCCAGGTCCAGGATTTCCTGGTCCGAGAAGTCATCGAGGCTTTCCTGACGACCGCCGATCTCGTTGTAGATCTCGTGCAGGAATTTACGCAGCTCGGCAACTTTACGCTGCTCTTCGATCATGCGGTTGATCTTCTCGCCCAGACCTTTGGCCGCGAGGCCCAGGTGGGTTTCGAGGATCTGACCAACGTTCATACGCGAAGGTACGCCCAACGGGTTGAGGACGACGTCGACCGGGGTGCCATTGGCATCGTGCGGCATGTCTTCAACCGGCATGATCACGGAGACCACACCCTTGTTACCGTGACGACCGGCCATCTTGTCGCCCGGCTGGATGCGACGACGGATTGCCAGGTAGACCTTGACGATTTTCAGCACGCCTGGAGCCAGGTCATCGCCTTGCTGCAGTTTGCGCTTCTTGTCTTCGAACTTGTCGTCCAGCAGACGGCGACGATCAACGATGTAGGCCTGAGCCTTCTCGAGCTGCTCGTTCAGAGCATCTTCAGCCATGCGCAGTTTGAACCACTGGCCGTGTTCAAGACCGTCGAGAACTTCGTCGGTGATGTCCTGGCCTTTCTTCAGACCGGCGCCGCCTTCGGCTTTGTGGCCGACCAGAGCGGAACGCAGACGTTCGAAAGTAGCACCTTCAACGATACGGAACTCTTCGTTCAGGTCCTTGCGGATCTCGTCCAGCTGGGACTTCTCGATCGACAGTGCACGAGCATCACGCTCAACGCCGTCACGGGTGAAGACCTGTACGTCGATGACAGTACCTTTGGTACCGGTAGGCACACGCAGGGAGGTGTCTTTAACGTCGCTGGCTTTTTCACCGAAGATCGCACGCAGCAGTTTTTCTTCCGGAGTCAGCTGGGTCTCGCCTTTCGGAGTGACCTTACCCACCAGGATGTCGCCAGCGCCAACTTCAGCACCTACGTAAACGATACCGGCTTCGTCCAGCTTGTTCAGTGCAGCTTCACCCACGTTCGGGATGTCTGCAGTGATTTCCTCTGGGCCAAGCTTGGTGTCACGCGCCACACAGGTCAGTTCCTGAATGTGGATCGTGGTGAAGCGGTCTTCCTGAACCACACGCTCGGACAGGCAGATGGAGTCTTCGAAGTTGAAGCCGTTCCATGCCATGAACGCGATGCGCATGTTCTGACCCAGAGCCAGTTCACCCATGTCGGTGGACGGACCGTCGGCCATGATGTCGCTGCGCTGAACCCGATCACCCTTACGCACCAGCGGACGCTGGTTGATGCAGGTGTTCTGGTTGGAGCGGGTGTATTTGGTCAGGTTGTAGATGTCGACACCGGCTTCACCGGTTTCAACTTCGTCATCGGCAACACGAACCACGATTCGGCTGGCGTCGACGGAGTCGATCACGCCGCCACGACGAGCCACGACGCATACGCCGGAGTCACGGGCTACGTTACGCTCCATGCCGGTACCTACCAGCGGCTTGTCAGCGCGCAGGGTCGGTACAGCTTGACGCTGCATGTTCGAACCCATCAACGCACGGTTGGCGTCGTCGTGCTCGAGGAACGGAATCAGCGACGCAGCAACCGAAACTACCTGCTTCGGCGATACGTCCATCAAGGTGACGTCTTCCGGCGCCTTGACGGTGAATTCGTTCAAGTGACGAACAGCTACCAGCTCGTCGATCAGGACTTTCTTGTCGTTCATCGTGGCCGAAGCCTGAGCGATCACGTGATCAGCTTCTTCGATGGCGGACAGGAACACGATCTCGTCGGTGACCAGAGCGTCTTTCACCACGCGGTACGGGCTCTCGAGGAAGCCGTACTGGTTGGTGCGCGCATAAGCGGCCAGGGAGTTGATCAGACCGATGTTCGGACCTTCCGGCGTTTCAATCGGGCATACACGACCGTAGTGAGTCGGGTGTACGTCACGAACTTCAAAGCCGGCACGCTCACGAGTCAGACCGCCAGGGCCGAGTGCAGAAACACGGCGCTTGTGGGTGATCTCGGACAGCGGGTTGTTCTGGTCCATGAACTGGGACAGCTGGCTGGAACCGAAGAACTCTTTCACTGCCGCAGCCACTGGCTTGGCGTTGATCAGGTCTTGCGGCATCAGGCCTTCGCTTTCAGCCATCGACAGACGCTCTTTGACCGCACGCTCAACACGTACCAGGCCAACGCGGAACTGGTTCTCGGCCATTTCGCCTACGCAGCGAACACGACGGTTACCCAGGTGGTCGATGTCATCGACGATGCCTTTACCGTTACGGATGTCGACCAGGGTCTTCAGTACCGCGACGATGTCTTCCTTGCACAGCACGCCCGAACCTTCGATCTCGGTGCGACCGATACGACGGTTGAACTTCATCCGGCCGACCGCAGACAGGTCATAGCGCTCAGGGCTGAAGAACAGGTTGTTGAACAGGGTCTCGGCAGCGTCCTTGGTTGGCGGCTCGCCAGGACGCATCATGCGATAGATCTCGACCAGTGCTTCCAGTTGGTTGCTGGTGGAGTCGATCTTCAAGGTGTCGGAGACGAACGGACCGCAGTCGATATCGTTGGTGTACAGAGTTTCGATGCGAACAACGCCGGCCTTGGCGATTTTTGCCAGGATCTCGGTGTTCAGCTCGGTGTTGCACTCTGCCAGGATTTCGCCGGTAGCCGGATGCACGATGACCTTGGCGGTTGTGCGGCCCAGGACGTAGTCGAGAGGCACATCCAGCTCTTTGATCCCGGCTTTTTCCAGCTGGTTGATGTGGCGAGCGGTGATACGACGACCCTGCTCGACAATAACCTTGCCTTTGTCATCCTGAATATCGAGGACAGCGATTTCACCGCGCAGGCGCTGAGGCACCAGTTCCAGGCTCAGGGTCTCGCCCTTCACGTGGAATACGTTGGTGGTGTAGAACGCGTCCAGCACTTCTTCGGTGGTATAGCCGAGCGCGCGCAGCAGTACCGATGCAGGCAGCTTGCGACGACGGTCGATACGCACGAATACGCAGTCTTTCGGGTCGAACTCGAAGTCCAGCCACGAACCGCGGTAAGGAATGATGCGCGCGGAGTACAGCAGTTTACCGGAGCTGTGCGTCTTGCCACGGTCGTGGTCGAAGAACACGCCCGGGGAACGGTGCAGCTGGGAAACGATTACACGCTCGGTACCGTTGATTACGAAGGTACCGTTTTCAGTCATCAGGGGGATTTCACCCATGTAGACTTCTTGCTCTTTGATGTCCTTGATCGCTTTGTTCGACGATTCTTTGTCGAAAATGATCAGGCGCACTTTTACCCGCAAAGGTACGGCGTAAGTTACACCGCGCAATACGCATTCTTTGACATCAAATGCCGGTTCGCCCAGACGATATCCGACGTACTCCAGCGCAGCATTGCCGGAGTAGCTGATGATCGGGAAAACGGATTTGAAGGCCGCATGCAGGCCCACGTCGCGGAACTGATCTTTAGTCGCTCCCGCTTGCAAGAATTCACGATACGAATCCAGCTGGATGGCCAGGAGGTACGGCACATCCATGACGTCCGGCAACTTGCTAAAGTCCTTGCGGATACGTTTTTTCTCAGTATATGAGTAAGCCATCAGCGTTCCCCAGCTTGGTCACCTGCTTGTTTGGCCCCTCCCGACGGGAGCAGCCAGAAAATCGTGCAAACCCCATGGTTTGCGCCACCGCATCGGGTGGTTACAGCACGTTATCGGCACCGACCCAGTCGGCTGCCAATAACGGAAAAAGGCCGGTGGCAAGAGCCACCAGCCATCAGCCTGTCGCTTAACGCTCGGGCTGGAGGAGCAAAGTCGATGCTTACTTCAGCTCGACTTTAGCGCCTGCTTCTTCCAGAGCTGCTTTGGCTTTGTCAGCTGCATCTTTGGCAACAGCTTCCAGAACCATGGCAGGTGCGCCGTCAACTACAGCCTTGGCTTCTTTCAAGCCCAGACCGGTCAGTTCACGTACAGCCTTGATCACGTTAACTTTCTTCTCGCCAGCTTCGGTCAGCATGACGTTGAATTCGGTTTGCTCTTCAGCAACGGCAGCAGCAACAGCTGGACCAGCCGATGCAGCAGCAGCGGTAACACCGAATTTTTCTTCGAAAGCTTTGATCAGCTCAACAACTTCCATTACGGACATGTTGCCAACTGCTTCAAGGATATCGTTCTGAGAGATAGACATGAATCTAATTCCTGATATTGGGGACGGCCTACGCGACCATCGAAAAAAACAAAAAACGCGAGAAGTTGACGAGCCTTAGGCTGCAGCAGCTTCTTTCTGGTCGCGAATTGCCGCCAGAGTACGAGCCAACTTGCTGGTAGCGCCTTGAATCACGCTCATCAGCTGAGAAATTGCTTCGTCACGGGTCGGCAGAGTTGCCAGTACGTCGATTTGGTTAGCTGCGAGGAACTTGCCCTCGAACGCAGCTGCCTTGATCTCGAACTTGTCCTGACCCTTTGCGAATTCCTTGAAGATCCGGGCAGCAGCGCCTGGATGTTCCTTGGAGAACGCAATCAGGGTAGGGCCGGTGAACACGTCGTTGAGGACACTGAATTCAGTGTCAGCAACAGCGCGCTTGAGCAGGGTGTTACGTACAACACGTACGTAAACGCCAGCTTCACGAGCCTCTTTACGGAGTCCGGTCATCGCGCCTACTGTTACGCCACGGGCATCAGCCACGACAGCGGACAGAGCGACTTTGGCAGCCTCGTTGACTTCAGCGACGATGGCCTTCTTGTCTTCGAGTTTAATTGCCACGGGTTTAACTCCTGCTTGTTACCGTTTCATCTGGTCGAAACCGGATGTCGTTTTGGTGTCTGATTCGGTAAGGAACCGGGAGCACCATCTGCGTAGGCTTGTGGTTTAAGACTTGCGTCGCCTACGGTCTTGGATAGCCCCCGCCAGGCAGGGACCCCAATTTTTCAATTGGCGCAATCGCTTGCACCAATTTGTGTCTTACGCGTCGAGCGAGCTCTGGTCGATAACCAGACCTGGGCCCATAGTGGTGCTCAGGGTAACGCGCTTGACGTAGATGCCTTTCGAGGAAGCTGGCTTGATACGCTTCAGATCAGCGATCAGGGCTTCAACGTTTTCCTTCAACTTGACGGCGTCGAAGCCGATCTTGCCAACGGAAGTGTGGATGATGCCGTTTTTGTCGGTGCGATAACGAACCTGACCAGCCTTGGCGTTTTTAACCGCGGTAGCTACGTCTGGAGTTACGGTGCCGACTTTAGGGTTAGGCATCAGGCCACGTGGACCGAGGATCTGACCCAACTGACCTACAACGCGCATTGCATCCGGGGATGCGATCACTACGTCATAGTTCAGGTCGCCGCCTTTCATTTCGGCAGCCAGGTCGTCCATGCCTACACGGTCAGCGCCGGCAGCCAGAGCGGCTTCAGCAGCTGGACCCTGGGTGAACACAGCAACGCGAACGGTCTTGCCAGTGCCGTGTGGCAGCACGGTAGCGCTACGAACGACCTGGTCGGATTTACGCGGGTCAACGCCCAAGTTTACAGCTACGTCGAACGACTCGCTGAACTTGACAGTCGACAGCTCGGCCAGCAGGGCAGCAGCGTCTACAAAGTTGTAGGCCTTGCCTGCTTCGATTTTGCCGGCGATAGCCTTTTGACGCTTGGTCAGCTTAGCCATTACACACCCTCCACGTTAAGGCCCATGCTACGAGCAGAACCGGCGATGGTACGCACGGCTGCTTCCATATCAGCTGCAGTCAGATCCGCGTTTTTGGTTTTCGCGATTTCTTCCAGCTGAGCACGAGTTACGGTGCCAACCTTAACGGTGTTCGGACGAGCGGAACCGCTGGTCAGACCGGCCGCCTTCTTCAGCAGAACCGAAGCAGGGGTGGATTTGGTTTCGAAAGTGAAGCTACGGTCGCTGTAGACAGTGATGATCACTGGAGTCGGCAGACCTGGCTCAAGACCCTGGGTACGGGCGTTGAAAGCCTTGCAGAATTCCATGATGTTCACGCCGTGCTGACCCAGAGCAGGACCAACAGGTGGGCTCGGGTTAGCCTGAGCGGCCTTCACTTGCAGCTTGATGTAAGCGGTAATCTTCTTGGCCATGAGGCACTCCAATTACGGGTTCGAACGCCTCGAGAGGCTCCCCGGTTACTTGCGCGTTTATCCCAGTGACGACAAAACCCCACAGCCTACGGCTGCGGGGTTGGGATTGTTGCTCAGCTAGACCTTTTCGACCTGGCTGAACTCGAGCTCCACCGGAGTAGAGCGACCGAAAATGAGCACTGCGACCTGAATCCGGCTCTTTTCGTAGTTAACTTCTTCAACAACACCGGTAAAGTCCGCGAATGGACCGTCATTGACACGTACCGACTCGCCCGGCTCGAACAACGTCTTCGGCTTCGGCTTGTCGCTACCGTCAGCAACGCGGCGCAGAATCGCTTCTGCTTCCTTATCGGTGATCGGTGCAGGCTTGTCGGCGGTACCGCCAATGAAACCCATCACCCGAGGAGTATCCTTGACCAAGTGCCAAGTACCCTCATTCATATCCATCTGCACCAGCACGTAGCCAGGGAAGAATTTGCGTTCGCTTTTGCGTTTCTGGCCATTACGCATTTCAACCACTTCTTCAGTGGGAACCAGAATTTCGCCGAAGCCGTCTTCCATACCGGCCAGCTTTACGCGCTCGATCAGCGAGCGCATTACATGCTTCTCGTAACCGGAGTAAGCATGCACAACATACCAACGCTTAGCCACGGGACACCCTTAGCCGACAATCAAGGAAACAAGCCAGCCGAGCAGGGAATCAAGCCCCCACAACAGCAACGCCATAACCAGAACAACAGCCACCACAATCAGGGTGGTCTGCGTGGTTTCTTGGCGAGTTGGCCAAACGACTTTACGAATCTCGGTGCGAGCTTCCTTAACCAGTACAAAGAAAGACTTGCCCTTGGCCGTCTGCAGGCCTACAAAGGCAGCTACAGCAGCAATGGCAAGCAATGCGAGTACGCGGTACAGGATCGGCGAAGCAGAAAAGTACTGATTGCCAACAACGCCAACAACCACCAGAGCGACTACTACAAGCCACTTGAGGAGGTCGAAACGAGAGCCTTGAGCTTCAGCTTTAGGAGTCATCTATGAAGATCCTGTGAAAAGAAAGCCAGACACACCAGGTGAATCTGGCAGGTCAGGAGGGAATCGAACCCCCAACCTACGGTTTTGGAGACCGTCGCTCTGCCAATTGAGCTACTGACCTAAAACAAAATCAGGCCGACCATTATGCCGACCCGAAAAAGACTTTACAACACTTACCAGGCAATCCCGACTGCAACACCAGCATCTGAGACACCGGCAACCCCGAAAACACAACGAGGCGCAACCACAACCACCTAAAACAAAGGCAGATATTTTCATATCTGCCTTGTTATATGGAGCTCTTGAGCGGATTTGAACCGCTGACCTCACCCTTACCAAGGGTGTGCTCTACCAACTGAGCTACAAGAGCGTAACACTGTGCAAAACCTGTAAACTTGGAGCGGGTAGCGGGAATCGAACCCGCATCATCAGCTTGGAAGGCTGAGGTTCTACCACTAAACTATACCCGCGAGGCTTACAGCTCTCGCTAAAAATGGTGGAGGGGGAAGGATTCGAACCTTCGAAGTCGTAGACGTCAGATTTACAGTCTGATCCCTTTGGCCGCTCGGGAACCCCTCCTAAGCGAGCCGGCATTCTACATCATGCCAGCCTTCTGTCAAGCATTTTCTCAATTAAATCTTGAGGTTAGCTGCGTTGACCTCGCTTCACATCGCTAACCGTTTCCGGTGTTCGCTGTGGAGCGGGCGCCATTCTATGCAAACTACTCAGTGGGCGCAACCCCCTCGCACGGCATTATTTTATGTTTTAACTCATTGAATTCTTTAGAAAGGTTTTGCAGCTGCAGATCGTCCAGCCAACGCCGGCTTTCCGGCGCAATACGCACCCAATACCCTGCGCTTTCCGAGCCTCTGGGCAGGGATTGGTATTTGACCTCCATCCCGCTCAACCGCCGCTCAACCGCCTGCGCGGCGTCCTGGCGCGTATATCCCCCCAGATAAAGGCAGCCATTGTCTGGCGAGACAGCTTTAGCCTTGTCTTTGGAGGCGTCACCCGCCTCGCTCAACAGGCGTATATCCTGCTGAGACCCGCGATACAGACTCAAAGGCGTGACATCCTTCGCGCGCAGTGGAGCCTCTTGTTGATGCCAGATGTAGTAAAAGCCATTGAGGACAAGCAGCAGCAGAAACAACCAACGCATAAAAACCTCAGGACAAGGGACAGGCCATGGCCAATCCGACAAACACCAAGTCCGGAACCACCCTGGCCCGAGGCACGACCTCAGAAACCAGGCTCGCATCCCCCCCGGTGAGGAATACGACAAAGTTCTCACCCCAGTAGCTGCGCGCCAACTCGAGCTGAGTCATTACGAAGCCGCGCAACATCAGCAAACAACCACGCTCGACAGCCTCGACAGTCGCACGACCCGGGACAAGACTCTCCAGAGCCTGCTCCGCCGCCAGATCTCCGTAACGAATTTTGCGCGTATGGGTACGCAACTGGTTGCGCATCAACGGCATGCCCGGACAGATGAAACCACCCAGGTGCTCTCCATCAGAAGCGATAAAGTCCGCAGTCACGGCCGTACCGAAGTCGAGCACCAGGCACGCACCTGAAGCCAGATGAAAGCCTCCAAGCATTGCAAGCCAGCGATCCAGACCCAGCCGCTCAAACTCTTCATAACCGTTGCGTACGCCTGACATTTCGCGAGCAGGCGCCGCGCAAACTATCGGCACATCAAAGGTATCCTTCAGCAATGACGTCAGCGCACCGGTCTCTTCCGCCGTCCTGACGCTCACCAGCCGGCAAAAAGTGAGGGCAAGCCCCTTGAGCTCCCCCAACCCCTCAAGCAATGCGAGATTGGAATCGACAACCCCCTCACCAAGCACCTGCCCGGCATTCGCCGCAAGCACGCGCCACTTGATGAAACTATTCCCACAATCGAGCTCAAGAATCATCACGCAACCTCAGGCTCAACTCACCACCACTGAAGACTTTCTCCACACCATCCACCTTCAGGCGCAGTGCACCTTGGCCATCAATACCAAGCACTTCACCATCAATTTGATTGACACCGGCAATCAACGACACGCTTCGCCCTTGCCACAGGTGATTTTGCTCCCACTCCGACTGTATGGCCAAAAAACCACCCGCTTGATGACGAGCCAGGTATCGCTGCAGCATCTCCCCCAACATGGCGACCAATTGGTTGCGATCAAACAACTTGCCCGATTCGAGCCGCATGGATGTCCATTGCTGGTCCACCTCGTCAGCGGACTGCATGTTCACATTGATTCCCACCCCCAGAACCACGTGGCACACATCAGCAGGGTCACCGACCAGCTCGAGCAATATTCCTGCGATCTTTTTCTGACCCACCAGAACATCGTTGGGCCACTTCAATCCAGCGGCTGCAATACCCAGCTCACGCAACGTCTGCAAAACAGCGAGCCCGACGACGAGACTCAACCCCTCCAACTGGCGCATGCCACCATCAATGCGCAGTACCAGGCTGTAATAGACGTTTTCAGCGAAGGGACTGACCCATTTGCGACCCCGTCGCCCGCGCCCGGCCGTCTGCCGCTCCGAGAGCACAAGAAAGGGCGCAGCCTGCCCCCGCTCTATGGCACGCAGCGCCTCGGCGTTCGTAGAATCGATTGAGTCGTAAACCTGGACGGGCCAGTCGCAGGAAATCGCCCGAGCAGTGATCTCCGAAGGATCGAGCAGCGCCAATGGCGCGGACAATTGATAGCCGCGCCCACGAACTTTATGAATGGACAATCCCAGCTCAGCTTCTAAATGCTGAAGCTGCTTCCACACGGCGCTACGACTGACGCCCAGGGCAGCACCCAATGCTTCACCCGAATGGAATCGGCCATCTTTAAGAAGCTTTAACAACGTCAGCATGCAGGTCTCGCCTCACAATGAGGCCCGCATGATAGCTACGCGCCGAGCTATTGCATAGAAATCCAGTAGCCGTGACTTTTCTGCGGACAAAAACAAAACCCCAACTGCTTTCGCAATTGGGGTTTCGGAATTTAATCTTGACGATGACCTACTCTCACATGGGGAAACCCCACACTACCATCGGCGATGCATCGTTTCACTTCTGAGTTCGGGA